>NZ_JAPCIZ010000028.1:0-54783 GCF_027707725.1 Aeromonas sp. QDB25
GGGGTGAACAACAAGATCAAAGTGATAAAGCGCATGGCATATGGATTTAGGGACTCAGAATACTTTTTTCTGAAAATCAAGGCGGCCTTCCCCGGAAAGCCGCGATGAACCAAAAAAAAAGCCCACTGTCATGCAGTGGGCCAATCACAATCACATCACGCCTGGAGTAGCAGACGGTTGATACGGGAGACGAAGCTCGCCGGATCATTGAGGCCACCCTGCTCCGCCAGCTGGGCCTGCTCGTGCAGGAGGGAGACCCACTCGCCAAACAGGCTCTCATCCTCGATGGTGCCGAGCTTCTTCACCAGGGCATGGTCGGGGTTGAGCTCCAGGATGTACTTCTGCTCCGGCACCGGCTGACCGGCGGCGCGCATCAGCTTGATCATCTGGGTGCTCATACCGTGGGCGTCGGTGACGATGCAGGACGGCGAGTCGGTCAGACGGTGGGTGACGCGCACCTCTTTCACCGCCTCCCCGAGGCTCTTCTTGACCCGCTCCACCAGACCGGCGTTGGCTTTTTCGGCCTCTTCCTGCGCCTGCTTGGAGGCTTCGTCTTCCAGATCCCCGAGATCCAGTTCGCCACGGGTGACGGAGACCAGCTGCTTGCCGTCGAACTCGGTCAGGTGGCTCATCAGCCACTCGTCCACCCGCTCCCACATCAGCAGCACTTCGACGCCCTTCTTGCGGAAGATCTCGAGGTGCGGGCTGTTCTTGGCAGCGGCATAAGAGTCGGCGGTGATGTAGTAAATCTTCTGCTGACCTTCCTTCATGCGGCCAACGTAATCCTCGAGCGACACGGTCTGGGCTTCGCCCTCACCGGCGGTGCTGGCAAAGCGCAAGAGCTTCGCGATCTCTTCCCGGTTGGCGTAATCCTCGGCCGGGCCCTCTTTGAGCACATTGCCGAACTCGCTCCAGAACTTGGCGTACTTCTCGCCATCCTCTTTCGCCAGCTTGTTGAGCATGGTGAGCACGCGCTTGGAGCAGGCCTTGCGCAGGGAGGCGGTCACCTTGTTGTCCTGCAGGATTTCACGGCTGACGTTGAGCGGCAGATCGTTGGAGTCCAGCACCCCTTTCACGAAGCGCAGGTAGGTCGGCATGAACTGCTCGGCGTCGTCCATGATGAAGACGCGCTGCACATAGAGTTTCAGGCCGTGCTTCTGTTCGCGGTTGTAGAGATCGAACGGCGCGCGGGCCGGGATGTAGAGCAGGCTGGTGTACTCCTGGGCCCCTTCCACCCGGTTGTGACCCCACAGGAGCGGATCTTCGAAGTCGTGGGCGACGTGCTTGTAGAACTCTTGGTACTCCTCGTCCTTGATGTCCTTCGGGTTGCGGGTCCAGAGCGCGGTGGCGCGGTTGACCTGCTCCCACTCCCCCGGGGTGCCGACGATGGTTTCACCATCCTCTTCGCGATCCGGCGTGCCCTCTTTGTACATTTCCACCGGCACACTGATGTGGTCGGAGTATTTGCTCACCACGGAGCGCAGACGCCAGTCGTCCAGGAACTCCTCTTCATCGCTGCGCAGGTGCAGGATGACGTCGGTGCCGCGACCGGCTTTGGTCACGTCAGCCACGGTGAAGGAGCCTTCCCCTTGTGATTCCCACTGCACGCCCTGCTCCGGCGCGGTGCCGGCGGCGCGGGAGACCACGGTCACCTTGTCGGCCACGATGAAGGCGGAGTAGAAGCCCACCCCGAACTGGCCGATCAGCTGGGAATCCTTGCCCTGGTCACCGGAGAGGTGCTTGAAGAACTCGGCGGTGCCGGACTTGGCGATGGTGCCCAGGTGCTCGATCACCTGGTCACGGGTCATGCCGATGCCGTTGTCCGAAATGGTCAGGGTCTTGTTCTCTTTGTCCACCACCAGGCGCACGCGCAACTGGCCGTCGTTTTCGAACAAAGAGGCATCGGAAAGCGCCTTGAAGCGCAGCTTGTCCGCCGCATCGGAGGCGTTGGAAATCAGCTCGCGCAGGAATACTTCTTTGTTGGAGTAGAGGCTGTGAGCCATCAGGCTCAGCAGTTGTTTGACTTCAGTCTGAAAGCCGTGGGTTTCGGCGTGAACACTTTGGGTCATCGACCAGTCCTCAAAACGTCGGGTTGAACAGATTCCCAAGCTAGATGGGGTTGGCCTTTCAAATATCAAGGGGCTTGCGTGCAAACTTGAGAGCAAAATTGCACACAAGCCCCTCGCTTGGCCCACACAGGCAACCCCCTCCCGGCCTCCCCCTTCACAAGGGGGAGGTGCACCGTCGTCCCCTGTCTGGCGAGGAGGGTCAGATTGGGATCAAGCGTGGAGCCAATAGCGGGGTCAGCCTTGCTCTCCCCTGCCTAGGGGAGGGTCGGGGTGGGGTGCGTTGCTCCCTCCCCTACCAAGGGGAGGCATGAGGTGGGATCCGTTGCCCCCTCCTCTGCCAAAGGGAGGCATGGGGCGGGCTCCGCTGCTTTCTTCCCTGCCAAAGGGAGGCATCGGGCGGGCTCCGTTGCTCCCTCCCCTGCCAAGGGGAGGGCCGGGGTGGGGTCCGTTGCTTTCTCCCTTGCCAAAGGGAGGAGTGGGGCAAGATCCATTGCTTCCTCCCCTATCAAGGGGAGGGCCGGGGTGGGGTTCGTTGCTTTCTCCCCTGCCAAAGAGAGGAGTGGGGCAGGATCCATTGCTCCCTCCCCTGCCAAGGGGAGGGCCGGGGTGGGGTTCGTTGCTTTCTCCCCTGCCAAAGGGAGGAGTGAGGCAAGATCCATTGCGCCCTCCCCTGCCAAGGGGAGGGCCGGGGTGGGGTCCGTGGCGTCTTTAGCTCAGACGCTGGCGCCCCATCAGGGAGTGGGAGAGCGTGGTGCCATCCACCAGCTCCAGCTCCCCGCCCACCGGCACGCCGTGGGCGATGCGGCTCACCTCCACCCCGGCGGTGCGGGCCATGTCGGCGATGTACCAGGCGGTGGCATCCCCCTCGATGGTGGGGTTGGTGGCGAGGATCAGCTCCTTGATCTGCTCCTCTTGCAGGCGGCGCTCCAGGATCTCGAGCCCCAGCTCCTCGGGGCCGATGCCGTCAAGGGGCGACAGGTGGCCCATCAGCACGAAGTAACGGCCGGAGAACTGGCCGGTCTGCTCGATGGCGGCCACGTCCGCCGGGCTCTCCACCACGCAGAGCAGGCCGTTCTCCTCGCGCTTGGGATTGGCGCAGATCTCGCAGCGATCGTTCTCGGTGAAGGTGCGGCAGTGGCTGCAATGACCTATTTCGGTGAGCGCCCGGTTGAGCAGGGAGGCCAGACGCAGACCGCCGCTGCGCTCGCGCTCCAGCAGGGTGAACGCCATGCGCTGGGCGGACTTGGGGCCCACGCCCGGCAAGACCTGCAGCGCCTTCATCATCTCATCGAGCAGGGGACTGAATTTCATGGGGATATCCTTTGATGCCGCGAAGAGAGGCGCCGCCCCAGGGGCATCGGCAAGCCGTCTCTCCAACCTCTTTTGTTGGCGCAGGACTATACCAGCCCAGGGCCGCCAATGGCAGATCCCGCCCGCTGGCGTCTCGCCGCCGAGACGCTCCGGGAAACCGGGCTGGCCCCGTTTTTCAGGGCCGGCAGACCCCGCTAGCCCCCGCAAGGGGTAAAACAGCCCCCAAGGTGTTCAATTTCTCTACTCAATTGACCGCAATCGTTAAATAAAACCAAACAAAAAAACTTGCGTGTTGGCCCCGCCATCCTCGATTTGCCCCCTTCAGGGGCCGGTTCAGCGCCCCGGGGGCGCGGCGCCGCCTGCCCTCACACGCCGATCGCTGGCGGAGCAGGCTCACAGGATCGCAAAGAAGCGCCGCATCTGGCACTCAAACAGGGGCGAGATCAAGGTATTGGGGACCAGGGCCCCGGTAAACTTGGCCCCCGTGACAGGGCGAGGGCCTCCTCTGCCTGTCAAGGCTACGCCCCTTCTATCGCGACGCAGCCCGTTGCCCCCGTTCGTTGCACCCGATGGCCCATGCCGTGGCGGCAGGCCAGCAGATGGGAGTTCGATATCGCATGACATCCCCCTGGATGATCGCCGGATGGCCGCCCCTGTCGGCCCTCCCCAACCCCCCTGTCATGAGGGAGGGTTCCCTGCCCCCCGGTTATCAGGGAGGGGCGCTGGCCCCTCTTTGGATGACGCCATGATCACGTCGACACGCCTTCGACTGCGCCGGGAATTTCATATAGACGGTATCGTGCAGGGGGTCGGTTTTCGCCCCTTCGTCTATGGGCTGGCGTTGCGCCACGGCCTCATCGGCTATGTGTTGAACGATGCCAACGGCGTCACCATTGGCGCCGAAGGATCGCCCGAGCAGCTCGCCAGCTTTGCCCGCGAACTGCGGGAACTGGCGCCGCCGCTTAGCCGCATCGATCATTTCAGCGAGCGGGAACTGCCCCTTGCTCATGATCCCGACTTCGATGGCCAATTTCATGGCCAGTTTCGAATTAAAGCGAGCCAGCAGCAGAGCACGGCCACGGTCGCCATCTCGCCGGATCAGGGAATGTGCGAGGCATGTGCCACGGACGTGGCCAATCCCAACGATCGCCATCACCACTACCCCTTTACCAACTGCACCCACTGCGGCCCGCGCTACACCATTATCCGCCGCCTCCCCTACGACAGACCCCATACCGCCATGGCAGACTTTGCCATGTGCCCGCGCTGTGCGGCGGCCTATGAAAACCCGCTGGACAGACGTTACCACGCCCAGCCGGTGAGCTGCCCCGAGTGCGGGCCCCATCTCAGCTGGCGAAATGGCCGTGGCGATGCCTTGTCCGAGCGCGAGGATGCCCTGCAGGCCACCGCTCGTGCCCTGCAAGCAGGCAAGCTTATCGCGGTCAAGGGCATGGGGGGTTATCACCTGATATGTGATGCCCGCAATGAACAGAGTGTTGCCAGATTACGAATGCTCAAGCGGCGCGCGCGCAAGCCGCTGGCGGTGATGATGGGCTCCCTTGCCAAGGCCAAGCTCCATGTCACCGGCTGCGAAGACGAGTGGCAGCTGCTCGCCTCTCAGGCCAGACCCATCACCTTGCTGCGCAAGCGAGAAAGCGATGATCGGCCGTCAGAATCCCAACTGACAACGGCGCCGCTGGCCGAGGGGATCGCCCCCGGCATCCCCTACCTTGGGGTCATGCTCCCCTATACCCCGCTCCATCAGCTGCTGCTGGACGCCTGCGCCATCCCGCTGGTGGCCACCAGCGCCAATGGTCGCGGCAGCCCGATCCTGATCGACTGTGAGGCAGTAGTCAGGAAACTCGGCAGCGAGATCGACGGCATCCTAGATCACAACCGCCCCATCCTGCACCCCTGCGACGACAGTCTGGTGCAGTGGGCCGGTGGGCGACGCCAGACGTTGCGCCTCGCCCGGGGCTATGCCCCCTGCACCCCCAGCCTGCAACAGGCGGTCGAGGTGCCGCTGCTGGCGGTCGGCGCGCAGCAGAAGAACCAGCTGGCGCTCGCCTTCGGCCGCCAACGCATCTACAGCCCCTATATCGGCGATCTGCACAGTTTGCCGATGCAGGGTCACTTCGAGCAGACCCTGGCGACCTTTCGCGAACTTTACGATCTCAAGCCAGAACTGCTGGTCTCGGATCGCCACCCCGGCTACCTCAGCCATCAGTGGGCCAAACGCTATTGCCATGATCAGGGTGCGACCCACCTCGAGGTGCAGCACCATCACGCCCACCTGCTGGCAGTGATGGCCGAGCACAACATCACGGGCCCTGTGCTGGGGGTTGCCTTCGATGGCACCGGCCTTGGTGATGACGGCACCCTCTGGGGCGGCGAGCTGCTGCTGGCCGATGTGAAGGGCTTTACGCGCGTAGCCCACCTCCAACCTTTCAAGCTGATCGGCGGCGAGGCGGCGATTCGCGAGCCGGTGCGCCAGCTGCTGGGGCTACTGTTTGAATCGCACAGCCCTGAGGAGATCAGCGCCCTCGATATTCCGGCGATCAAGCAACTGCCCGCTGGGCAGATCAACAACCTGCACCAGCTCTGGCAGCTGGGTCGAAACGCCCCCTACACCAGCTCCATCGGTCGACTGTTCGATGCGGTGGCGGCGCTCTTGGGGGTGATCAACACCCCGGATTACGAGGGCGAAGCGGGACTCTTGCTGGAGGCAGCCGCCTTGCAGCTGGCACCCGATGAACAGCCCTTACCCCTCGCCTTTGATCTCAGCCAATCAGCGGAGGGGCCACTGCATATCCAGTGGGCAGAGCTCATACATACCCTTGTCAGCGAGCGGCGCCAAGGCACCGCCACCGCCAGCCTGGCCGCCGGTTTTATCCGCGCCATCAGCAATCTGGCCGTTGCCCTTGCCGAGCGCTTCCCCGGCTATCCGGTGGCGCTCGGGGGCGGCGTCTTTCAAAACCGGGTGCTGATGGACCAGCTGGTGCCCGCGCTCGAAGCCGCCGGCCGGCAGGTATTGACCAGCGAAACCCTGCCGCTCAATGACGGTGGCATCGCCGCCGGTCAGCTCTGGTTTGCCATCCACCATATTGCGGCGCACCAGCTTGCCACAGCCGGTTGTGCCACCTTGTCGGAGTCCTGAAATCCATGTGTCTATCCATCCCCTCTCAGGTGGTGCAGCTGCACCCCGAAGATAACTGCGTCACCGTCGACACCCTGGGGGTGCAGCGGCGCGTCAGCTGCATGCTGCTCGAAGAGTCCCTCCAGGTGGGCGATTATGTGCTGCTCCATATCGGCTTTGTGATGAGCAAGATTGACCAGGAGGAGGCGCAGGCCAGCCTCGAGAGCTTCCGCCAGATGGTGGCCCTGATGCCCAAACAAGAGACGCTGCCATGCTGACCTTGAATGACCTCTTTCAGGGCTTTCGTGAGCCCGAGGTGATCCGCGCCCTCGCCGCCCAGATCACCGAACTGGCCAAATTACTCCCCGAACCGCTGCGGGTGATGGAGGTGTGCGGTGGCCATACCCACACCATCATGAAATACGGCCTGCACCAACTGCTGCCGGCCAGCATCGAGTTTGTCCACGGTCCCGGCTGCCCGGTCTGCATCATGCCCAAAGAGCGCATCGATCAGGCCATCGAACTGGCGAGTCAACCGAATGTCATTCTGGTCACCCTGGGGGACATGATCCGGGTGCCGGGCTCCAAAGGCACGCTGGCCCAGCAGCGGGCCAAGGGGAGCGATATCCGCCCGGTCTATGACCCCCTCGACGCCCTGCGCATCGCCAAAGAGAACCCGGAGAAAACTGTGGTCTTCTTCGCCATCGGTTTCGAGACATCCACCCCGATGACGGCCGCCTTGCTGGCTGCAACTGAAGAGCAAGGGGCCCTGAACCTCCTGTTTCATATCAACCATGTGCTGGTGCCCCCCGCCATTCATGCGGTGATGGCCGACGGCGTTGCCAAGGTGAACGCCTTTATCGGCCCCTCTCACGTCAGCGTCATCACCGGCGCCGATATCTACCTGCCTATCGTCGATCGTTATCAGGTGCCTGTGGTGGTGAGTGGCTTCGAACCAGTGGATGTGATGGAGGCGCTTTTGATGATGGTGCGCCAGAAGGTCGAGGGTCGCTACGCGCTGGAGGTGCAGTACAGCCGAGCCGTCACCGCCAGCGGCAATAAAGCCGCCCAGCGGCTGGTCGAGCGCTTTTTCGAAACCCGCGAGCACTTTCGCTGGCGAGGTCTGGGGGATATCAACGCCTCCGCCCTGCGCCTGCGCGATGCGTTTGCTAAGCGCGATGCAGAGCGTCACTTTGCGCTCAATCAGACTCCCATCGATGACCACAAGGCGTGCCAGTGCGCCGATATCCTGCGCGGCTTGGCCAAACCGAACCAGTGCAACGTCTTTGGCCGGGGCTGCACCCCGACCCAGCCCATGGGCAGCTGCATGGTCAGCTCCGAGGGGGCCTGCAATGCTTACTACCGATATATGGGGATCCAGGAACGATGAGAGAAATCCAACTTAGCCACGGTGGCGGCGGAGTGGAGATGAATCAGCTGATCAATCAGCTCTTCTTTCGCCACTTTGGCAACGAGATCCTGCTGCGCGGTGAAGATGCCGCCCTGCTGCCGGTAGAGGGCCCCGTTGCCTTCACCACCGACAGCTTTACCGTCTCGCCGCTCTTCTTCGAGGGGGGCGATATCGGCAAGCTGGCCATCGCCGGTACGGTCAACGATCTCGCCATGATGGGGGCCAAACCCGAGTATCTGAGCTGCAGCTTTATCATCGAGGAGGGCTTCCCCTACGCCGATCTCGCCCGCATCGTCGAGTCGATGGCCGCAGAGCTTGCCAAGAGCGGCGCCCGCATCGTCTGCGGCGACACCAAGGTGGTGCCCAAAGGAGCAGCCGACAAGATCTTTATCAACACCAGCGGGGTCGGTACCTTCCCCCTGCCCGAACAGAGCCGGGGCATCTCGGTTCGCAATCTCAAGGCCGGTGACGCCATTCTGGTGTCGCGGGATATCGGCAGCCACGGCGCCTGCATTCTGATGGCCCGCGACGCCCTGCAACTGGGCTCTGATCTGAAAAGCGACTGCACCACCCTCTGGCCGCAGGTCGAAGCGCTGCTTAAAGCTGGTATTACCCCTCACGCCCTGCGCGACGCCACCCGCGGTGGCCTTGCCGCCGTGCTCAACGAGTGGAGCAGCGCCTCCGGTGTTGCCATCGAGCTGGAGGAGTCCGCCATTCCGGTGTGCGATCCGGTGCGTGGCCTGTGCGAGCTCTACGGTTTCGAGCCCCATGATCTCGCCAACGAGGGGACCATGGTGCTGGCCCTGCCTGCCGAACAGGCGCAGGACGCGCTGGGCATCTTGCGGCAATTCAACTCCGCCGCCAGCCAGATCGGCGTGGTGCAGGCGAGCGATCGCCACAAGGTGATCCTGAGCAACCCCTGGGGCAGCCGCCGCTATCTGGAGCTGCCGCAGGGGGAGCTGCTGCCGCGGATCTGTTGAGCGGCCATGCCGTTCAGCCAATTACAGGGAGGAGTCACTGCTCCTCCCCCTATCGGTTAAGGAGCCACCATGCACGAAATGTCTCTGGCCATGGCTGCCATCGATTTGGCAGCTGAACAGGCCACCCAGCGGGGGTTTACCAAGGTGACCGCCCTCTGGCTCGAAGTCGGCAGCTTCTCCTGCGTCGACCCCGACACCATTGCCTTCTGTTTCGAGGCTGCCGCAAAGGGCACCGTGGCCCAAGGCGCCCAGCTTCACTTTCAGCACCAGGCGGCAGAGGCCTGGTGTTACGACTGCAACCAGACGGTCACCCTCACCGCGCGCGGGCAGGCCTGCCCCGCGTGTGGCGGATACAAATTACGAGTCGCGCAGGGTGATAGCCTGCGCATCACCGACATCGAGGTAAGTTGATATGTGTAGCGTATGCGGATGCGGCCAGGCGCGGATCGCCGGCCATGTGCACGATCATGAGCATCATCACGAACATGAACATCACCATGAACATGGTCATGACGCCCATCACCACCATGACCACGAGCAGAGTGCGCCGCGCACCCTGATCATTCACCACCACTATCACCATCAGGGAGATGTCCATCACCACTACCACGGGGTACGGGCTCCCATAAGCCATGAGGGGCATGATCACCCCCACGACCCTCATCATGAACATGCCCACTCTCATGACCATGACCATGACCATGACCATGACCATCAGCAGGGTGATCTGCACTACGGCAAAGGGGAAGCGGGATTGTCGGTTCCGGGCATGGGGCAGCGCCAGCTGATCGCCATCGAGATGGATGTGCTGGCCAAGAACAACGCGCTGGCGGCCCACAACCGCGAACACTTCGAGGCCGCCAACCAGCTTGTGCTGAATCTGGTGTCGAGCCCGGGATCGGGCAAGACCACCTTGCTGTGCGAAACCCTGTGCCGACTCGAAGGGCAGCGTCCTTGCGCGGTGATCGAGGGGGATCAGCAGACCAGTGCCGATGCGGATCGCATCCGTGCCACCGGCGTGCCTGCCGTGCAGATCAACACCGGCAAGGGCTGCCATCTGGACGCCAAAATGGTTCACGACGCCTGCCACCAGCTGCCCGCCAATCAAGGTGGCATCCTCTTTATCGAGAACGTTGGCAATCTGGTCTGCCCCGCCAGCTTCGATCTCGGCGAGAAGTACAAGGTGGCGATCCTCTCCGTCACCGAGGGGGAAGAGAAGCCGCTGAAATACCCGGACATGTTTGCCGCCGCCCAGCTGATGGTGATCAACAAGATCGATCTGCTGCCCCATGTCAGCTTTGACGTGGCCCGCTGCATCGAGAACGCCAAACGGGTCAACCCCTATATTCAGGTAATCCAGGTCAGCGCCACCACGGGTGAAGGGATGGATGCCTGGCTTAACTGGCTGGCCACGGCCTGAACCAGAACCAGAACCAGAACCAGAACCAGAACCAGAACCAGAACCGGTTAAATACCGTTACCAGTGGCGGATAACAAGAGAGGGAGGCTGATGCCTCCCTCTCTTTATCTACAAACCTTATCAGGCGTTCTCTCTCTATACCGAATGGCCCACGCCTCATACTCGCGTCCCCTCACCCTGACCCTCTCCCCAGGGAGAGGGAACCGGTTTGTGGATGCCGCGACTATACGACGCCCTCAAACCCCTCAGGGGAGCTTCGAGCATAACAACCAGCCATATTTTCAAACCCAGAGGTTCTCCAAACCCTAAACCCCGAGTCTGGCGAAATGGCACCTTCTGCTCCCTTCCCCCCTTGCGGGAGAAGGGCTGGGGATGAGGGGGAAGCCAATCCTCAGGCCACGCTACGGGCCATCGCCTCCTGCTCAGCCGTCCCCTCACCAAAGCGCAGCACCCGATGGCAGATCTGGCGCAGCAGTGCCTGCTGGTGACTGAAGACAAGCATGGCGAGCCCGCGCTGCCCGCATTCAACCATCAACTCCCGCCAGAGCTGGCGCTGAATCTGCGGATCCAGCTGGGCGGTCACCTCGTCGGCAATCAGCAACCGGGTGCGAGGATCGAGGGCGCGCAGCAGCGCGATGCGGGCCAGCTCACCACCGGAGAGCTGGCCGGGTTTACGACCGAGCCATTCAGGCTTGACCATAAAGCGGGCCAGCATGGCCTCATCGGGGCGCCATACATCCCACAGCGCCTGCCCGGTGGTGCGATAGGGATTGAAGGTGGGCTCCGGGTGCTGGGGCACCAGCTGGATGGGGTGATAGCCTTTTACCCGTTCAGGCACAGACTGCCCATCCAGCAGGATCTGCCCGCCTGCCCCAACCGGTTGCCAACCTGCCAATACCCGCCCCAGCGTGGTCTTGCCATAACCGCTCGGGGCGGAGATGCCGAGCCGCTCGCCCGCTTTCACCGTCAGCGATAGCCCCTGCCAGAGGGGGCGTTCCCCCTGGGCAATGGTGAGACTTCGTAGTTCCAACATTATGAAACCTCCGGCACAGAGAAAAGCGCATTGAACTCCGGCAGCGCCTGCCAATGGGCTCTGAGCATCTCGCTCCCCTGCCCCTGGCGCAGATGGCGGCAGCTCAGGGTGTCGCTCACCTGCCCCTGATGGAGCGCGACGATGCGATCGGCAAAACGGGCCGCCAGCGCCAGATCATGGGTGACCCAGAGGATACCGCTGCCCTGATTGGCCAATTCACGCAACTGGCCGAGCAGCAGACAGGCCAGCCCCTCGTCGAGCCAGGCGGTGATCTCGTCTGCCAGAATGTAGCGGGCGCCGCCAAGGGCCGCGGTGCAGGCCAGAATGCGCTTGGCCATGCCGCCGGAGAGCTGGCGCGGGTATCTGTCCAGGGTGGCCGCGGGCAGCTGGTAGCGCTGCAGTTGCTGGCCGAGCCGCTCGCGGGAAGCGTTCTGACCGCAGAGCCGCGCCGCGCGGCCCAGCTGGCGCTCCACCGTCAGCAGCGGATTGAGGGCGCTCACCCCCTGCGGCACATAGCAGAGGGTGTGGCCGCGCAGTCCGGCCCGGCTGGCGTCGCACAGAGGAGTATCATCAAGGGAGATGGTGCCGCGCATGCGCAGATTGTCAGGCAGCAGGGTTAGGGCGCTTTGCAGCAACAGGCTCTTGCCCTCGCCGCTCCCCCCCACCAGCGCCACTATCTCCCCCGGCGCCAGTTGCAGGCTGATATCGGTCAGCAAAGGCTGCCAGCTGCGCCGCCCCAGCCAGGAGTAGTGGGCCGCCTCTATGGTTACCTGGTCAAAACTCAGCATGGTTCACCCCTGTGCCACTGCAGCTGTTGCAGGGCCCGCGAGTCATCTGAGCGAACAGCAGCACCAGCCAGACTGTGCTGACGCCAGATGGCGCTTTCAAAACTCAGCATGTATCTCCCCCAAACCCAAACCAGAGTTGTTGCAGGGCGCGGGTAGCCTGATCAAACAGCAGGACCAACGTCAGCAGCATCAGACCGGGGAAAAGGGCCAACCACCAGCCGCCGCCGGCCAGATAGCGCAGAGCATCGGCCAGCAGCAGGCCAAGGGAAGCCTCGTGGGCCGCCAGGCCAAAGCCGAGGAAGCTCAGCGCCGCGCTGTGCAGCACCGCGTGGGGGAACATCAGCAGGGTGCCGATAAACCACTGGGGCAAGAGCCCCGGCAGCAGGTGGGTACGCCAGCGCCGCAGCGCTCCCATCCCCTGACAGCGCGCCAGCACCACGTAGTCGCTGCAGGCGATGCGCCGCGCCTCGGCGCGGAGAATGAGCGCCAGTTTGGGCCAGTGGGTGAGCGCCACCGCCAGGATCACCCCGCGCATGCCGCCACCCACGGTAAAGCAGATCAGGATCAACAGCAGCATATGGGGCAGCGCCAGCATGGCATCGATCACCAGGCGCACCGCCGCATCGCACCTGGGATGAATAAGCGAGATGCTCGCCGCCACCATGGCCAGCAGGCCGCTGCAAAGGGCCGTGCTGATCCCCAGCTCCAGACTGGTGAGGGTGCCCTGAAAGGCCCGCAGCCAGAGATCCCGCCCCATCTGATCGGTACCGAACCAGTGAGCCGGCGAGGGTGGCTGCTGGCGGGCCAGAAGATCCATCGGCACATCCTGATGAGAGAGGCTCCAGCCATAGCTGGCCAGCAGCAGCAGGCAGATCAGCGCAACGCCCAGACGCAGCAAGGAGGGGAGCGGATTAAACAGCATGCACACCCTCCCAGCCCCGGTTGATGCGGGCCAGCAGCAAACTGGCAACCGTGTTGCCAAAAAAGACCAGCAGGGTGCAGAAGAGCACTATGCCCATCAGCAGGGGGATATCGCCCCTGAGCCCCGCATCGACTGTGGCCTGGCCCAGCCCCGGGTAGGAGAAGACCTTCTCTGCCAAGAGCGATCCGCCAATCAGTTCCCCCAGAGAGGCAAACTGCAGGCAGAGCGCCGGGGTCAGGGCGTGGCGCAGCACGTGAAAGCGCAGCATGGGCCAGCCGCCATCTCCCTGGGCGCGGGCGTAGCGAATAAAATCGCTCGCCAGCACCTCGGCCACCCGCTCCCGGGTATGCAGTGCGATATTGCCAAGCCCCAGCAGGGCCAGGGTTGTGACCGGCAGCAGCAGATGGCGCAAGCGCATCGACCAGTGCGCCTCATCGGCAGCGAGGCCCGGCGTCCAGGCGCAGCAGACCGGCAACAAGGGCCAGTGCACCGCAAACAGCGCCAGCAGCAAGAGGCCGACCCAGAAGGTGGGCAAAGAGGCGAGCAGGTAGGCAAAGCGGCAGATCAGGCGATCGGGCCAGCGGTTGAGATAGCGACCGGCGCAGAGCCCAAGCAGAATGCCGAAAAAACCGGAGAGCAGCCAGGCCCCCGCCAGCAGCAGGAAGGAGGCGGCAAAGCGCTGACCTATCACCTCGCTCACCGGCGCGTTGTAGAGCATGGAGTAACCGAGATCTCCCCGCAGCACCTGGCTAAACCAGTGCCAGTAACGCAACCAGAGCGGCTGATCCAGCCCCCAGCGAGCGGCGATGCGAGCGTACTGCTCGGGCGGCACATGGAGCAGATCGTTGCCGATATAGGCCTTGATGGGATCGATGGGGGAGTAGCTCAGCAGCACAAAGGTGGCAACAGAGACCAGACAGAGCAGCCCTGCCAAACGCAGCAGGGCTTTCAGAGTGGCAGTCATCGTGGTGGACGAACTTAGCGGCACGTCCACCGCCAATCCTGCAGGTTGCCCAGCAAAGACCAGCTACCGTGAATTTCCGGCGCCCCCTTGCCAAGGTCGATGCAACGGTTGGCGAGATAGGTGTGCTGCACGTTGAGCAGCCAGGCCCAGGCCGCATCTCCCTGCACCCCGGCTCCGGTCTTGCCGTCCCACTCCACCTGCTGCCAGAACGGCACGGCCGCCTGCCAATCGGGGGCATCCAGCGCCTGCTTGAGGTGGCCATCCACCACCGGATTCTGGTAATAACCCGGGTTGTAGAACTCCACCCCGGCGGAGCCGCTCTGGTAGTGGTGATAGAGCTCCATGGGATCCAGACTCCCCCACCCCATCAGCACCGGATTGGCGTGCATCTCGCGCTCCACCTGCTCCCAGCTGCCGGACTTGAGGCTCACCTCGAGGCCGATGGGCCCCAGCATGGCCCGCACCGCTTCCGCCAGATCCCGGCGGGTGCTGTCGCCGCTGGTGTACCAGAGGGTAAAGGCGGCGCGCAAGGAGCCCTTGTGACGAACGCCGTCGCTCCCCATCTTCCAGCCTGCCTCGTCGAGCAGGGCGTTGGCGTGGACGACATCCCCATCCTTGAAGGCGGTGGCTTTATTCAGCCAGGGCAAGCCTTCTACCGCGCTGTAAGCCGGGATGGCATGCCCTTCCAGCAGTTGATCGGCCAGCAGCTTGCGGTCGATGGCGTAGTTGATGGCGCGGCGCACCGCCACGTCCGAGGTCACGTCGTTGCCGATGGGATAACCCTTGGCATCCTTGCCGCCCGCAGGCGGAATGGGGAAGACGATGCCGCGGTTCTCCACGCTCGGCCGCACCCACAGCTTGAGGGTGTCGGGTACGGTGGGCGCCAGCGACGGGGCGATGCGCACCAGGTCGAGCTGGCTGCTCCGGGCGGCGGCATAGGCGCTCTCTTCATCGATAAAGACAAACACCAGTCGCTTGAAGTCATTGCTGCCGCCGGCGTAATGGGGGTTGGCCTCCACCACCAGCTGCTGGCCGGGCAGGAAGCTCACCAGCCGGTAAGGGCCGGCACCGACCGGCTCGCGGGCATAGCGCTTGGGATCGTAATCCTGCTTCGACACTATCCCGAGCGACCCCAGCACATTGACGAAGGTGCTCTGGGGGGCGCTCAAGCTGATGGCAACGTCGGTAGGCGAGAGCACCTTGGCAGAGACAAAGTTGCCCATGTCGATCTTGCCGCCACCCCGGGCTGCGCTGTTGTAGGTAAAGGCCACGTCTTCGGCGGTGAGCGGCGCGCCGTTGGAGAATGTCAGATCCGGCTTGAGGCGGATAAGCCACCCCTTGCCATCCTGGTTCGGGGTCACAGATTGGGTCAGCACATTCTGCCAGCCGAGGTCGGCGTTTTGTTTGAGCAGCGGGCTGTGCAGCAGCAGATGGCTGCCGTGGCTCCAGCCGAGCAGGGGATCGAACCCTTCGGTAGGTTCATCGCCGATGGCGAGCGTGAGTTCGGCGGGGACGGGCTGGGCAGCCAGCACGGCGAGAGAGAGGCCGCCCGAGAGCAGGGCCAGCACAGCGGCCGCGAGCCCACTGCGACGGCCAAAGAATGGGATGGTCATGAAACTCCTTGTTCGCCTCGTTCATTCACCTCGGCGCAGGGCACCGAACAGTCGTCGGCGCCCCAGATCCACGCCGCCAGCCCCCTGCTGCACCGGCAAGGAGAGCAACATCTTGAGGGTGCTGCTCACCAGCGTGCGCCCCTCGTCGGCGCCGAGATGCGGGTCGATGGGGGACATGAGCGAACAGGCCAGCAACTGCCCCGTCTCTGGCAATGCCCCCACCATAAAGGTCAGGTTGCCGCAGGGGAGCTGCAGGGCGAGCCGATCGCTGCTGCCGCGTACCGGCCAGAGTTGCTCCGGCCCCGGCAGCACCACCACGCTCAGCATCCAGGGGGTGAGCACGCAGCCAAGCCACTGCCCTTCAAACAGGGTGCACTCTGCCACTATGGGCATGGCCGGGTGATAGAACGGCAGGGCCTGCATCTCTTGCTGCGCGATCCGCTCGTACTGGGCAACCAACAAGGGAGCGGGATTGGTGGCAAAACCGGCAAACTCCTGCGCCGGCTCTTTCGCGGCCTCGTTCACTGCCTCATTCACAATGGATTGCGCCATATGCCCTCCCGCGCTCGCTCGGCCTTCTCCTGCTCAGAGAGCGGGATGGCTGGTGCTCCCAGGCTGGCCAGCAGGGTCAAAATCCGATCCGTCGCCTCCCCCAGCGCCGCCGCCACCACGGGAGTAAGGCCGATGCGGGGCTCGAGGGATTCAGGCTCGACCCCGATCAGGGTGAGCCGCCTGGGGGATTCCCCCGTCATGTGCAGCGCCGAGAGCACATCCGCCAGCCCCAGTTGGTGCGGGGAGATCTTACGGCCAAACAGGGTCGGGATCTCCTCATCCTTCAGGGTCACCACGGTACCCGGCGGATTGCCGCTGCGCACCGCGTCCGCCAGTATGATGTGGTCGCGACTGGCCATCGCTTCGAGCAGCTCCATGCCGGCGGTGCCGCCATCGAGCAGCTCGATGCCGGGGGCGAAGCGGTAGTCGCGCTCCAACACCTCGACGATGCGAACCCCCACCGCCTCATCGCTCAACAGCAGATTGCCCACGCCCAGGATCAGGGTGTTCATCACAGCACCTTCACCTGAGTTGTTTCACCACTCTGGGTATCCACCACGTGCACCGCACAGGACATGCAAGGGTCGAACGAGTGGATGGTGCGCACCACCTCCAGCGGCTTGGCAGGATCCGCCACCGGGGTGCCTACCAGGGATTGCTCGTAGGGGCCGGGCTCGTCGTTGAAGTTGCGCGGACCCGAGTTCCAGGTCGATGGCACCACCGCCTGATAGTTCTCGATCTTGCCACCCTTGATGACTACCCAGTGGGAGAGCATACCGCGCGGCGCCTCTTCAAAGCCCACCCCGCGAAACTCCTTGTCCGCCGGGATCTCGGTCTTGATGTAGGCGCTGACATCCCCCTTGCCGATGTTGTCCACCAGCGCCTTCCACTGATGGGACAAGGTGTCTTTGAGCACGCAGCAGCGCACCGCACGACCGATGATGCGACCCAGGGTGGAGTGCAGCTGTTCAGTCTTGATGGCAGAGCCGGTGAGTGTCTTGTAGAGACCGTTCAGCTGATCGAAGTGCGCCACCGTCTCCGGGTGCTTGGCGGCGAGCTTCACCAACAAGTCTGCGAGCGGCCCCACCTCCACCACCTTGCCGTAGAAGGTGGGGGATTTGACCCAGGAGTACTTGCCGTCATCCTGCCAGCCGGTGTAGTTGGGCTCGGTCTTGCCCTCCCATGGCTTGAGGGGGGCGTCATCCTTGTACCAGGCGTGCTTGTTGCTCTCGGCAATGCCATCCATCAGCCACGCATCCTGATGGCTCTCGATGGGGCGATAGCCGGCCAGATCGCCGTTCTCGATGTAGCCACCGGGCATCAGGAAGCTGCCGCCGTCACCGTCGGTGGGCAGCTCAGGCACGCTCAGGTAGTGCTTGGCCCCCTGCCCCAGGTTCAGCCACTCGGGGTAGTGCGCGGCTATGATGGCGGCATCCACCTTGTAGACCTGCTCGATAAACTCGCCGAGCCGGTCGATAAAGCTCTTCACGTAGAGCAGCCGCTCCAGGTTGAGCACGCTCGGCGCATCCAGGTTGATGGGGTTGGCCACCCCGCCCACCGCCAGGTTCTGGATGTGGGGAGTCTTGCCGCCGAGGATGGCGACGATGCGGTTGGCATCGCGCTGGCACTCCAGTGCTTGCAGATAGTGGGCCACGGCGATGAGGTTCACCTCCGGGCTCAGTTTCATCGCCTTGTGGCCCCAGTAGCCGTTGGCAAAGATGCCGAGCTGGCCGCTCGCCACCAGGGCGCGGATCTTCTCCTGCACCTTGGCGAGCTCCTCGGCGCTGTTGAGGGACCAGGTCGATACCCCCTTGAGCATGTCCGCCGCTTTTTGCGGTTCGGCCTGCAGTGCGGCGGTGATGTCCACCCAGTCCAGCGCGGAGAGCTGATAGAAGTGGACGATGTGATCGTGGATGTTATGGGCCGCGATGATGAGGTTGCGGATGTACTGGGCATTGACCGGCACCTTGGCGCCGATCGCATTCTCCACCGCCCGCACCGAGGCGATGGCGTGAATGGAGGTGCACACCCCGCAGATGCGCTGCACTATCATCCAGGCATCGCGCGGGTCGTTGCCCTTGACGATCTCCTCCATCCCGCGCCACATGGTGCCGGACGACCAGGCCTTGGTGACGACGCCGCCTTCGATTTCACAGTCGATACGCAGGTGACCCTCGATGCGGGTGATGGGGTCTATGGTGATACGTTGGCTCATACGTTGGCTTTCCCTCGGGCCTGATAATCTTGGTGAACACGTTCAAGTGATGGCAGTACCGGCAGCAGCCGGATCAGCAGCAAATAGGCACACACCTCGATGGCGACGAAGCCCAGGGAGATCAGCACTTCCGCCGCGGAGGGGAAGTAGTGGTAGCCATTGCCGGGGTTGAAGGCGAGCAGGGAGTAGTCCAGTCGCCAGAGGGCGGCGCCCAGCAGCATGCTGAGAGCCCCCAGGAACAACATGCGCGAATCCCGGCGGCTCTTGTCCCAGTGGAACACCAGCAGCGGGAAGATCATCAGCGCGATCTCGCTCCAGAACATCAAGGCGTAGCGATTCCACTGGGAGAGGTACTCCGACTTGTCGTTGATGACGATCTCGGCAAAGCGCAGCGCCACGAACAGGATCAGGAAGATGTCGATCACCTGGGTCAGCTTGTAGAAGAGCGACTTCTCGTTGGGCCCCCGCCCCGCCAGTCCGGCCTGCACCAGGGAACCTTCAAACACGACTATGGAGAAGCCCATGATGAAGGCGGTCAGAAGCGAAAAGACCGGCAGCAGCTCGTAGCTTTGCCAGAGCGGATGGATCTTCTCCCCCGCCACTATCATCAGTGACCCCATGGAGGATTGGTGCATGGTGGGCAACAGGGCCCCCAGCGCCAGGATGAAGAACATGATCTTGTTGAGCCGTGCCATGGAGGTCTTCCAGCCGAACTTCTCCAGGAGCACGGGGGCAAACTCCAGCGCCATCACCCCGATGTAGATGGTCATGCAGACCGCCGTCTCGAACAGCACCGAAGAGGTGTTGAAGTGACCGGGCAGGTAGAAATAGGGCAGGTTCCAGTAACGGCCAACATCGATGGTGATGGAGAGACCGCCCAGCGAGTAGCCGAACAGGCTCGCCAGCAGGGCCGGCCTTACCAGGGGGTGATACTCGCCCCGGTTGAAGACGTAGACCGCCCAGGCCAGCGCCCAGCCACCACAGGCGAAACCGGTGCCGATCAGCAGATCGAACGAGATCCAGAGCCCCCAGGGGTAACCCCCGTTGAGATCGGTGACCGAACCCAGTCCGAAGACGAGGCGTTTCAAGATCAACATGCCGCACAGCACGGCGAAGGGGGCCAGCACCAGTACCGGCCAGCTGACCAGCTTGCCGCCGAGCGGATGCGCCTTGTGATTACTCATGGTCCTTGCCTCCCGTATTCTGGCCATGACCCTTGCTCTGGCCATGGCTGGCATCATCCCCCTCTCCCCCGCCATGCTGCTTGGCATTGCGGCGAATGAGTACCGAGAGCCCGGTCAGCACCACCAGCGGCAGCACCATCCCCTTGTAGAGGGTGTGCTGGATATGCTCGGAGCGCGCCCCGGAGGAGAGCTCCGGCAGATCGGGCATGTCGAGCTTGGTATAGGGCACCCCGGCCAGCACCAGCACCTGGGTGCCGCCCCCCTCCTTCTCGCCATAGACGTAAGGCTGGTAGTTGGGCACCTCGTGCAGGTAGGGATCGTTGGCGCTGAAGGTCTGGCGCGGGTAGGCGTATTCGCTGCCCGGGGTCGCCAGCAGCCGGCGCTTGGCCTCGGCCATCAGCGCCTCGCGGGTGCCGAAGATGACGGCGCCGGTGGGGCACACCTCGACGCAGCCGGGCAATTTGCCCTGCTCGATGCGCTCAAGCCCCTTCTGGTTGCAGAGCTCGCACTTGTGGATCGCCCCGAACGGGTTGTCGTAGTCATATTTGGGCACGTCGAACGGGCAGCCCACCATGCAGTAGCGGCAGCCGGTGCAGACGTCCGGGTCGTAGTGGACGATGCCGGTCCTGGGATCCTTGGTCAGCGCCTGCACCGGGCAGACGGAGACGCAGTTGGGATCGACGCAGTGCATGCACTGCTTCTTGATGTAGGCATAGCCATTCACCAGCTGATCCTTGTGCTCACCCGTGCCGCTCTTCCACACCTGAATGATGTTGTTGGTGTAGGGGCTCAGCTTGTCGTTGTTGGACCAGGTCGCTTCCCCGGCCGGATTGGCCGGGTTGCCGTTGAGGCGCTGACACTCAGCCACACAGGCCTGGCAGCCGATGCAGAGGGTGGAGTCGTAGAGCATGCCGAGCGCACCGGGAATGGGCGGCTTGTTCTCGGCCGCCGCCAGCGCGGTGCCGGAAACGGTGGTGCCCGCCGCCAGCGCACCGACGGAGGCGAATTTGAGGAAGTTGCGTCTGTTCACGGTCACTCCTCCCGTGAGGTGTGCTGCCCGGCTTCATGGCGCTTCTGCTGGCGACCGAGCTCGCGCACCGTCATCAGACTCACCCCGACCAGCACCCCGAGCGCCCCACCGATAAGGCCGGTGGCGGTGGGCGACATGTGTCCTCCCTCCTGGATGGCCACGTCGGGCTTGTTCACCCGCGGGGTGGGATTCTCCACCTTGGCGAGCTGGAAGATCCCCTTGCTGAACCCCACCCCCTGCTCGTTGCAGCCGTAGCAGGGGTGGCCTATGCCCACCGGCCAGATGCCGCCGCCCACGTCGCAGAACTCCAGGGTCGAGCAGTTGCCGTAGGTCTCCGGCCCCTTGCAGCCCAGGTGATAGAGGCACCAGCCCTGACGGTGACCCTCGTCGCCAAACTCCTTGGCGAAGCGGCCGGCATCGAAGTGCGGACGGCGCTCGCAGTTTTCGTGGATGAGCCGCTCATAGGCAAACAGCGGGCGCTTCTTGGCATCGAGCGCCGGCAGCTTGCCGTAGGTGATGTAGTAGGCGACCGTGGTGAGGAAATTGTGGGGGTTGGGCGGGCAGCCCGGGATATTGATAATCGGCGTGCCGAGGTTGCCGAGGGCCTCTTCCAGGCTGACGGCGCCGGTCGGGTTGCCACCGCTGGCGGGCACCCCGCCCCAGGCGGCGCAGGAGCCGATGGCGATGACGGCGGCCGCGCCACTGGCGGCACGGCGAATATGGTCGACGATGGGCTCGCCAGCCACCATGCAGTAGATGCCGCCATCTTTAAGCGGGATGGAGCCATCCACCACCAGCACATACTTGCCCTTGTAACGTTCCATGGCGTTGTGCTTGTTCTCTTCGGCCTGATGACCGAAGGCCGCCGAGAGCACCTCGTGGTACTCCAGCGAAATGGTGTTGAGGATCAAGTTCTCGATGGTGGGGTGGGTGGCGCGCAGCAGCGATTCAGTGCAACCGGTACACTCCTGCGCCCCTATCCAGATCACCGGCGGCCGCTCGGGGCTGGTGAGCGCGGTGGCCATCTTGGCCACGGCATGCTGGCTTAATCCAAGGGTTGCGGCCATCCCGGCGCACAATTTCATAAAGTCACGGCGATTAATTCCATGAGCCGATAAAAAAGTATCCTCGACCATTCTTCTTATTCCCGTCAGTGAGCATTGTTTGACAAATGCTTAATTGCGGGAATGCTATGCCTCCCCTTCCCCCTTTATGTTGATCTCCATCAAGTGACGGAACATTATTCAAATAGAAAACTCATCATCATGGATTTAAAAAATCCATATATAGCATAGACTTAGAAAGCATGGTGTGGGCTGCCAAAATACCCACTAGGGGGTATTTTTGCGTGTTATTGAATTTAATTCATTTAAATTACCCGTTAGTTCGTGATGTTAAATAATCAGAATGAAAGCGTTGTCACACTATTTGATCCAATATTTATGCTACCAGTTACAGGCTTTTTTCCGCGTCAAAAGTAGCTAAAAACATATACCTTTAAATTTCATTTAATTATATGTCACCAACCAAAATGAACGCGCAAACGATATTTATTATCAGCTTTTAAGAAATAACCGCCCTGCTGTTCAAGGCTGATCTTCGCCGCTTGATTAATTAACCGGCCCACATCCATGCTTCACCATCCCTGGCCACGGATGACCTGTCTCTCCGGCCGCGTGCGCCACCAAGCCGGCCACAAGCTTTCTTGGTGGCGTACACCACTCGCCGGTTCGACGAGATGCCCTCTTTAATCCGGCAGTTCCACCTTCACCCCCCATGGAGCTGGTAGCCTGCTTTTCTCCTCTGCCATGCACCTGCCCCTCCCCGCACCTTGGCCAGGGGTCGGCAACCCCACCTGCACGCAGCCGGTGCGAAAAACCGCCAACAATGTGCGAAAACGGCTCGATCCCCCTCCCGTTTTAAGGGGAAAAACCAGTGATAAATATTGCCCGATAGGGAGCCAGAGAAAGCGTTGGCAGGGAAATTTATACCGAGGAATATTCCGTATTTTGCGCATTTACGCATTCCTATTCGCCACATAATTTACCAACAAAAAAACAACTGATAACATCTTTTTACATTTTAAAGCATATAAAAACATGATTCAGTGACCCCCGTTTGCTCGTCCCGGCAGCCAGGATCACCGGATCGGGATTGAAACCATCAGCCAACTACTCATCGAGCAGACACCCGACCCATGATGAACACAGTTACGGCCAGCATCTATATCGATGCACTCCAGCACAATTTCACCGTGGTGCGCCGCCATGCCCCCCACAGCAAGATCATCGCGGTACTCAAGGCCAATGCCTATGGCCATGGGCTGCTGCAGGTGGCCCACGCCCTCGCCCAGGCCGATGCCTATGCGGTGGCAAGGGTCGAGGAGGCGCTGGTGCTGCGTGCCAACGCCATCACCAAGCCCATTCTGGTGCTGGGAGGCTTCTTCAGTGCCGAGGCGCTGCCGCTGCTGGCGAAACACGAACTGCAAACCACCTTGCATACCTGGGAGCAGCTGGCACTGCTCGAGCAGGCCAGTCTGCCCGCCCCCATCAAGGTGTGGCTCAAGCTCGATACCGGAATGAACCGGCTCGGGCTGCGCACCCTGGAGCTGCCCGCCTTCATCGAGCGGCTGAGCCATTGTCGCAACGTGGTGCAGCCGTTCCATCTGATGACGCACTTCAGCCAGTCCGATGAGCAGGATACCCAGGCCACCCGGCTGCAGATCGAGGAATTCAACCGCCTCTCTGCTCATCTGCCGGGCGAGCGGGCCATGGCCAACTCCGCCGGCATCCTCGCCTGGCCGGCATCGCGCAGCGACTGGATCCGACCCGGCCTCATGCTCTACGGCGCCTCCCCGTTTACCGGTCAGCTTGCCGCCGACCATGACCTGCGCCCGGTCATGAATCTCAAGAGCCAGCTCATCGCCACCCGCGCCTGCCAGCAGGGCGAGGCGGTCGGCTATGGAGGACACTGGGTGGCGGATCGAAATACTACCCTCGGCGTGGTGGCCGCGGGATATGGCGATGGTTACCCCCGCATGGCGCCCGAAGGTACCCCCATGCTGATCAATGGCCGCCGGGTGCCCATCGTGGGTCGGGTTTCCATGGACATGATCACCGTCGATCTGGGGCCGGCGGCCAGCGACAAGGTGGGAGACGAGGTGACGCTGTGGGGGGAAGGGTTGCCGGTGGAACAGGTGGCCGAAAAGATAGGCACCATCCCCTACGAGCTGCTGACCCGCCTGACCAGCCGGGTCCATCTGACGCACTGTGACAAACGCGAACAGATGCCGATGTTGAAGCTGGCCTGAGCAAGCGGTCTGAGACCGGCCACAGAGAAGTGTCAAACCAGCCCTTGATAAACAAAAGGCCCCGTCTTTCGACGGGGCCTTTTGTTTTATTTGGCGGTGAGGGAGGGATGATTCACCGCTGCGTGGCTCACCCCTTCGGGGCGGCCTGCGGCCGTTCATCCCGGCAAGCTGCTCTGCTCGAACCCGACGAGGATTCTCACCCTCCCTCTTCGAGATGAGCTGATGACGCTTCCCCAAAGCAAAAAACCGACCATCTGGCCGGTTCTGACATCTGAGGATGGGTCAGGAGCGACTCGCGCCGTCTCTGGCGCTCGCCCTGCGGACGGCCTCTGGCCGTCCATGCGGGCTATCCTGCCCGCCTCTCGAACCAGGGCCCGAACCGAGCCGCCCATCACCGGATAAAACAAAAGGCCCCGTCTTTCGACGGGGCCTTTTGTTTTATTTGGCGGTGAGGGAGGGATTCGAACCCTCGATACGTTGCCGTATACACACTTTCCAGGCGTGCTCCTTCAGCCACTCGGACACCTCACCAAATTTTCACTGCTTGAAGTGGCTTTCTGAGCACGCTGCGCGTGCATCTTGCCGACTTCGTCGGTGGGCAGCCACTCGGACACCGCACCCAATTTTGGTCTGTGCTTTAACGTGTTCAGCCAACACGAATTCGCTGCGCCGTTGCGCTGGAACGGGGCGTAATGTAAGGGATAGGCGCGAGGCGGTCAATGCAATTTTTTATCTTTTGCCACTGTTTGCTCAATAAGCGAACCAAGTGACTAAAAATATGCCATTTCCTATCCCTTTCCATCAATTTTCAACCGCTTCGTGCAAATGTTCTCCTCGAATCGCCTCTTCCAGCGAGCCGTAGAACTCCAGCTCTCCCGCCACCGGACGCACCTTGGCCCGCGCCAGGGTCTTGAGGGGCTGGAATTGCAATTCAGCCACCTTGAGACGGACCCCCGCCTTGGCCATGCGTTTTGCGAACTGCTGGAAGGCGGTGAGACCGCCAGCATCCAGGATGGAGACCGCCTCCATTTGCAGGATCAACTCCTTGTGGTCCTTCACCTGGGCAAGCAACTCGTCAAAGACCCGCTCGGCGGCGGCAAAGAACAGTGGCCCGTTGATCTTGTAGACAAGGGTCGAGGGGGACACCTCGCTGGCATAGCGCTTGTGATCCGCCAGGTTGTGCAGCCTGGTCATCTTGGCTATCTCGCGCATGAACAGCAAAGAGGCCAGGATCACCCCGAAGGTGATGGCGATGACCATGTCGAAGATGACGGTCAGCGACAGGCAGACCAGCAGCACCAGTACATCGGATTTGGGCGCCCGGCGCACCAGATCCACCACCTTGTGGGCCTCGCTCATGTTCCAGGCCACCAGCAGCAACAGGGCGGCCATGGCAGAGAGCGGCAACCAGGAGAGCCAGGGCGCCAGCACCAGGATGGCGGCCAGCACCACCAGCGCATGGACGATACCGGAGATGGGAGAAGTGGCCCCGGCCCGCACGTTGGCGGCGGAGCGGGCGATGGCGGCCGTCGCCGTGATGCCGCCGAAGAAGGGCGCCAGTATGTTGCCGAGCCCCTGCCCCAGCAGCTCGCCATTGGAGCTGTGCTTGCGACCCGTCATGCCGTCCAGCACCACGGCGCAGAGCAGGGATTCGATGGCCCCCAGCATGGCCATGGAGAAGGCGGCGGGCAGCAGCCGCTCGATGGCGGCGAGATTCCACTCCACCGGCGCCCCGTCCGGCCCCGGCAGCGCCCAGGGCATCACCAGGGTCGGCGCGATGGGGGGAATACCCATGCCCTGACTGCCGTCGGCCAAGGTATAGCTGAACTTGCTGCCGATGGTGGCGACGTCCACCCCGAACTGGTGCAGACCAAACCCGAGCCCCACCCCCACCAGCACGGCGGGCAGATGGCCGGGGACCGGCAGGCGCAATCTCGGCCAGAACAGCAGCACCGCCAGGGTCGCCACCCCGACGAGGGTGTCCCCCCACTGCCAGCTTGGCAGGGCATGGGCCAGCGCCTGCACCTTGCCCAGATAGGTTTCCGGCATCTCCACGACCTGCAGGCCGAAGAAATCCTTGATCTGCAGGGTGGCGATGACGATGGCGATACCACCGGTGAACCCCAGGGTCACCGAGGGGGGAATGTACTCGATGAGGCGCCCGAGACGCGCCATGCCCATGGCCACCAGGAAACAGCCCGAGATGAGAGTGGCCATCAACAAGCCGCCCACGCCGAATTGCTGGGCCACCGGGTAGAGGATCACCACGAAGGCGGCGGTGGGGCCAGAAATGGAGAAGCGGGATCCCCCGGTCACGGCGATGACGGTGCCGGCGATGATGGCGGTATAGAGCCCGTGCTGGGGCGGCACCCCACTGGCGATGGCCAGTGCCATGGCAAGGGGAATGGCGATGATGCCGACCGTGATGCCGGCGATGAGGTCGCGGCCAAAGCGCGCCACGCTGTAGGGTTCGTCGATGCAGGATTGGCGCAATGCGATGGCCAGCTTCACGCCTTGTAAGGAAGCTTGATTGTGCATGTCTAGGGTAATACCAGAAGAGGGAGACAAAGGCCGGGGTGAACCGGCACCCGATCATCATCAAGGGCCGGCAGAGCTGTCGACGCGGCGATGGTATCGAAGGCAACCATACCCAACCCGGCCAGATAATTCGATGGGCAGGATCAAGAAATGGCCATTACCCCGCATTATTGTCATCGATAGCTCGCATATCGCCGATTTTCCCTGCCATTCCTTTAATAGATCCCTGGTCATCGCGAACCGGCACCTCCCTCGCATCCCCCACACCTCAGAGGCAAGCCCATCGACAGGGGCGACATCGCCGATTTTCATCGGTTCCCGCCATGATCGGCTTATCCATTGCCTCGCCCCCTCCAGGCCGATGGCACCTTCATCGCCAGCCCGACCGTGGCCGCAGGCAGGGCATCTCAAGCTGCTGATTGTGCTGAAAATAGTCCACAGCGCCCAAGTTTTGGGCAAACGGGCCGAAAAGCCCTTTTTCCGTGGAGTGGCGGGTTGACACCCGTCCGGGGGATCATTAATATCCGCTGCGTCTCGACGAGACAGGCAATTCCTCCTTAGTTCAGTCGGTAGAACGGCGGACTGTTAATCCGTATGTCACTGGTTCAAGTCCAGTAGGAGGAGCCAATTCCCTCGTAGTTCAGTCGGTAGAACGGCGGACTGTTAATCCGTATGTCACAGGTTCAAGTCCTGTCGAGGGAGCCATATTCCATGCCTCAAAGGCCCGATCGCAAGATCGGGCCTTTTTGTTTTGCCTGTCTCTGGCATCCAATGCCACCACATTGGCGCCTTTTGCATGTCAATGCTCTCGCCCTGCCCCCTATACTGGTCCTCATTCCGCTAGCACTGACTTCACCTCGCACGGCAAAGGCGCACGCATGGCACACAAATCTCACTTTTCCCTGGACGTCGGATGGCAGCTACTGCTCAAAGACCTTGGCCTGCCATCCAGGCATGTCTTGCGCAGGGCACTGCTGCCGGAAGACACGTTGTCGCGCGAGAATCATGGGTTGACCACCGATGAGTATTTCCGTTTCTGGCGGGCGCTGGAGCAGGAAGCCAATGACGTCCTGTTTCCCTTGCGGCTCATCGAGACCGTTTCCAGCGAAGTCTTCAGTCCCCCCTTGTTTGCCGCCCTGTGCAGCCCGGATCTGATGCGGGCTGTCCAGCGGCTGGCCAAATACAAGGCGCTCGTTGCCCCCATGAGCCTCGAGATCTCGGTAGGCTCCTGGGGAGAGATGACGCTCTCCCCTCGCTGGCAAGGAGGGCACACCGAGGTCCCGGTCTCCCTGCAGGTGGTGGAACTCGCCTTCTTTGTCCGACTGGCACAGATCGCCACACGTGAGGCGATCTGTGCCGTGCGAGTGACACTGCCTGCGCTCCCTGCTGGAAAGGCACTGCAGCGCTACGAGCGCTTCTTCGGCACCGCCATCACACTTGGAACCCATGCCAGCATTACGTTTTCTGCCGTGGACGTGCTGCGCCCCTTTCTCACGAGCAACGAGGGGATGTGGCGAGCCTTCGAGCCCGAGCTGCGTCGCCAGTTGTGCGAAATGGACTCTGCCGCCACCACGGCGGAGCGGGTGCATGCCGTTCTGCTCGAGCTCTTGCCAAGCAACTCGGCCACCATTGAGGTGGCGGCAAGTCGCCTGGGCATGAGCAAGAGAACCCTGCAACGCCGGCTGGAAGAGGAAGGGGAAAACTTTCGAGCCATGGTCAGCGAGACGCGAAGAAGGCTCGCCTGCCACTACCTTGAGCACACCACCCTGTCTGGAGGGGAGATAGCCTTTCTGCTTGGCTTCGAAGATCCCAACTCCTTCTACCGCGCATTCCAGGATTGGACCGGGCGGACGCTGGAAAGCACTCGCCAGTCATATCGATTCAACTGAGGTCAGCCTCATGACCACCCATATCAATCCCGTCGCGTGCTGCTCGCCGGGGCCACCTTCGCCGTCGCTGGCAGCCGGGAGGCATTTAGCGCCGTCGACTTCACGGCCAATCTGGCCGCCGCCAGGGCCGCGGTCAAGGACGGTGATCGCCGCACAGGCTGACTCGAAAGCAATAGGGATGGCGCAGTTCGATGGCGTCATGGCGCCGTTTGCCAGAACCATGGCATCACGGGTCGGATATGGTATCGATACCGCAGGCAAGCCGATTCTGGACTCGCATGCGATTCATTTTGCTCAAGGATCTTCCATATGAACTCAAACGTTGTGCTCGTCACCGGCGCCTCCTCCGGTATCGGAGCGGCCACCGCCATGAAACTGAAGGCTCTAGGATTCACCGTGTATGCCGCAGCGCGGCGCATCGAACGCATGCAATACCTGACAGACGCGGGGATCCGCGTCATCGCCATGGATGTGACCCAGGATGCATCTATGCAGGCAGGAGTTGAGAGAATCATCACCGAAACCGGCAAGATCGACGTACTGGTCAACAATGCCGGGTATGGCTCCTACGGCTCGGTTGAAGAAGTCTCTCTCGAGGAGGGGCGCACCCAGTTTGACGTCAATGTGTTTGCCGCCGTTCGCCTCATCCAGCTGGTGCTGCCCCACATGCGCGCCCGACAGACTGGCACCATAGTCAACATCACCTCCATGGGCGGCAAGATCCACACCCCGCTAGGAGCCTGGTACCACGGAACCAAGTTCGCACTGGAGGCCATCAGCGATTGCCTTCGCATGGAGGTGGAACCCTTTGGCATCAATGTAGTAGTGGTAGAACCGGGTGGCATCAAGACCGAGTGGGCCGACATTGCCGCGCAAAAACTGCGCGAGGTCTCCGGCGAGGGGCCTTATGGTCACCAGGCCCTCCCCATGGGGGAGTCCATGATCGGACGCGCCAGCCGCCAGCGCCAGTCCCCGCCGGAACTCATCGCGGATACCATCGCCAAGGCGGTCCAGACCCGTCGCCCCAAGACCCGCTATGCCGTTGGTTTTGGGGCCAGGCCGATGATCTTCCTGCGCCGCTTGTTGCCGGATCGTGCATTTGACCGCTTCATGCGCCTTGCTACAGGGATCCCGCACCAACGCGGCTGACCCAGTCCACCGACACCTCACCCAGGATAGGCTTGCGCCTGAAAGCCCGGCCATCGGCCGGGTTCTTTCTTACCCCCTGCCCCACCTCGGGGCAAGGGCGCTCGCCTTCCACCCCCGCATCCCGCTGCGCCCGTCCCTTGCCCTCATGGCCTGTTGCCACAAGATAGCGCAGGCTTACCCTCTATGGGGTACCACTCTGGTGCGCCCTGCCTTGCCCCGTGATGACATAAAAGTCATCCATATGATTTTTGAATGAAAAATTACTGACACTGGCCTCGATAGCGACTCAATTGGCTGGCACAGCCCTTGCACTTTGTGATGTACGCAGGGACGTCACAAGGAGTTGCCTATGCTGCCCATCAAGCCCCCCGGACCCGGTTGTTACGACGAGATGCTGCTCACCGACAACCAGTTTCGCGATCATTACCACGCCTACCTCTCGTGGCTGCACCAGACCGACGAGAAGAGCATAGAGCGCAAGCGCGAGGAGGCCGACCTGCTGTTTCGCCGGGTCGGCATCACCTTCAACGTCTACGGAGACGGGGACGGCGCCGAGCGCCTCATCCCGTTCGACAGCATTCCCCGCATCATTCCCGCCCGGGAGTGGCAACACCTGGATCTGGGGATCCGCCAGCGGGTCACCGCCCTCAACGCCTTTCTGCACGACATCTATCACGATCAGCGCATCCTGAAGGCGGGGGTGATCCCGGCCGCCCAGATCCTCACCAATGCCCAGTACCAGCCCTGCATGCAGGGGGTCGACCTGCACCGGGACACCTATGTCCACATCACCGGGGTCGACATCATCCGCAACCACGACGGTGAGTACTATGTGCTGGAGGACAACCTGCGCACCCCCTCCGGGGTCTCCTACATGCTGGAGAACCGCAAGATGATGATGCGCCTCTTCCCGGAGCTGTTTCACAACCAGCCCATCGCCCCGGTGGAGCGCTACCCGGCCCTGTTGCTGCAGACCCTGCGCGAGAGCAGCCCTGTGGACAACCCCTGCGTGGTGGTGATGACCCCGGGACGCTTCAACAGCGCCTACTTCGAGCACAGCTTCCTCGCCCAGCAGATGGGGGTGGAGCTGGTGGAGAGCGCGGATCTGGTGGTCAAGGATGGCCAGGTGCTGATGCGCACCACCACGGGGCTGAAAAGGGTGGATGTCATCTATCGCCGCATCGACGACGACTTCCTCGATCCCCTCGCCTTCAACCCGGACTCCCTCATCGGCGTGCCCGGGCTGCTCTCGGTCTACCGCGCCGGCGGCGTGGTACTGGCCAATGCCATCGGCACCGGGGTGGCGGATGACAAGTCCATCTACCCCTATGTGCCGGAGATGATCCGCTTCTATCTGGGGGAAGATCCCATTCTCAACAACGTGCCCACCTGGCAGTGCCGCGAGCCGGCTGCCCTCTCCCACGTGCTGGCCAATCTGGAGGAGCTGGTGGTCAAGGAGGTCCATGGCGCCGGCGGCTACGGCATGCTTATCGGCCCCTGCGCCAGTCGCGAGGAGCTGGCCCGTTTTCGCGAGCTGCTCAAGGCGCGGCCGGACAACTACATCGCCCAGCCGACCCTCTCCCTCTCCACCTGCCCGACCTTCGTCGACGCCGGTATCGCCCCCCGCCACATCGATCTGCGCCCCTTCGTTCTCACGGGGCAGGAGCTGCGCCTGGTACCGGGCGGCCTGACTCGGGTCGCCCTCACCGAAGGCTCCCTGGTGGTCAACTCCTCCCAGGGTGGTGGCACCAAGGACACCTGGGTCATGGAGGGCAGCCCATGCTGAGCCGCACCGCAAGCGAACTTTACTGGATGTCCCGCCACCTGGAGCGGGCGGAGAACACGGCGCGCATGCTGGACGTCACCCAGACCATGTCGCTGATGCCCTCCATCGACGCCGATCACAGCGAGCTGGTGGCGCCTCTCACCATCAGCGGCACCCATGAGCCCTTCCTGGCCCGCTACGGCCAGGTGAACATGGAGAACCTGCTGCAATTTTTCTGCTTCGACGAGGAGAACCCGAGCAGCATCTTCAGTTGTCTGCGCATGGCCAGGGACAACGCCCACGCCGTGCGGGGCAAGATCCCCGGTGAGGTGTGGGAGAGCATCAACGCCGCCTGGATAGAGATCCGCCGACGCCGCCAGGCGGGGCTGTCCAGCGGCCAGGCCCAGGAGTTCTTCGACTGGATCAAGGAGCGCTCCCACCAGTTTCGCGGCGCCACCTATGGCACCATCATGCGCGGTGACGTGCTCTGGTTCCTGCGCCTTGGCACCTTCATCGAGCGGGCCGACAACACGGCACGCATCCTGACCGTGAAGTATCAGGTGATCCGGGAGGACGAGGACAGCGTGCGCGAGTTCTACCGCTGGAACGCCCTGTTGCGGTCAGTGGGCGCTTACGAGGCCCACCAGACCCTCTACAAGACGCTCTCCCATGCCTCCATCGCCGAGCTGCTGATCCTGCGCAATGACGTGCCGCGCTCCCTGCGGGCCTGTCTCGACGAGATGGAGCTGATCCTTGCCCAGATCGAGGGCAACGCCGGTCAGACGCCCCGGCGCCTGACCACCATACTCAACGCCCATCTGACCTATGGCGCCATCGACGATGTCTTTGCCCTCGGCATGCAGGAGTACCTGAGTGATTTCCTCAGCGACATCGGCGCCATCGGCCAGAGCATCCACGCCGCCTACCTGGAGGTATTATGAGACTCATCATCGATCACCAGACCCGCTACCACTATGCCGACGTGGTGCGCCGCAGCACCCAGTACCTGCGCCTGACCCCCCACAGCACGGCCCGCCAGCAGATCCTCTCCTGGGAGCTGGAGCTGCCGGGGGAGGCCACCTGCACCACGGACGGTTACGGCAACATACTGCATGTGCTAAGCCTGGAGTCCCCCCACGAGGGGATCCTGATCCGCGCCCACGGGGAGGTGGAGATCTGCGACGACGCCCCGGAAGATGAGGAGTCCTCCCTCATCTCTCCCCTGAGCTACCTGAGGCCCACCCCCCTCACCCGACCGACCCCGGCCCTGCAGGATCTCGCGAAGGCCTGCCTGCCAGAGGAGCCGACCCTGGCCGACTTGCAGAGCCTGATGGCACGCATCCTGGTGCTGATGCCCTATCAGCCCGGCAGCACGGATGCCACCTTCAGCGCCGACGAGGCACTTGCTTCGGGCAGCGGCGTCTGTCAGGACCACACCCATGTCTTCCTGACCTGCTGCCGCCACGCCGGCCTGCCGGCCCGGTACGTGAGCGGTTACCTCTACAGCCAGGACAACAGCCACGTGGCGATGCACGCCTGGGCCGAGGTGTGGATCGAGGAGCGCTGGCACACGTTCGACGTCACCAACCTCACCAGCTCCACCAGCGAGCACCTCAAGCTCGCAGTCGGCATGGATTATCTGGATGCCTGTCCGGTGCGCGGCGTGCGCTATGGCGGCGGGTGCGAGCAGCTGCAGAGCCAGGCGCAGGTGACCCGCCTGGATGGACAGCAGCAATGAAGACCGGGAGAGTCCTGGCGGGAGCGCGGTCATGACCTATTGCGTCGCCATGTGCCTGCAAGACGGCATGGTGTTTGCGTCCGACTCGCGCACCAATGCGGGGGTGGATCACATCGCCACCTTCCGCAAATTGCACCTCTTCACCCGGGAGGACAGGGTGATAGTGCTGCAAAGCGCGGGCAATCTGGCCACCACCCAGAGCGTCATCAGCCTGCTGACGGAGGGGCAGGAGCTCCTTGCCCTCCCCAGCCTCTACGAGGCTGCCGCCCTCATCGGCCAGACCATACGCACCGTCATCAGCCGGGATGGGGGTCAGCAGCAGGGCCATATCAACTTCGGCTGCAACATCCTGCTGGGGGGGCAGATCCGGGGGGAGCGCCACCGCCTGTTCCACATCTATCCGGAGGGCAACTTCATCGAGGCGAGCGCCGACACCCCCTACTTCCAGATTGGTGAGAGCAAGTACGGCAAACCCATCATCGATCGCATCATCCACCATGAGACGCCGCTTCAGACCGCATTGCAGTGCGCCCTCATCTCCATCGACTCGACCCTGCGCAGCAATCTGTCGGTGGGCTTGCCCCTGGATGCCCTGGTCTATCACGAGGGCAGCTTCTCGGCGACGAACCAGCACCGCATCACCGAACAGAACCCCCATTTCGTGGCGCTGCGAAAGGCCTGGGGCGAGGGGTTGCAGCAGTTGTTCCAGGGCCTGCCCACTTTCCCCCTCTAGGCCGGGCGGGAGGCGCCAAGGCGCTTTCCCGCTCCTTTCTTTCCGGATATTCTGGCTGCCTTCCTTTTCGATGGAGTTTCCCATGCGCCGCTTCAACGTCATGCTCAACGGCAGCCGGTTGATGATGTTCCCCTTCTATGTCTGCATCCTTATCTGTGTCGCCCTCCTGATGGTGAAGTTCGCCATGCAGCTCTATGTGCTGTGCCGCGACATCATCGACATCCACTATCTGGATCTCATCACGGGGGTACTCACCCTGGTGGACTTCGTGCTGGTGGCCCAGATGCTGATCCTGGTGGCCATCTGCGGCTACGTGCAGTTCATCAAGACCCCGGAGCAGCGAGCGGCCCTCGGCGACAACTGGCTCAGCAAGATCAACTTCGCGTCCCTCAAGCTCATCGTCATCAACTCTCTGGTGACCATCGCCGGCATCGAGGTGCTCAAAGCCTTCCTTGACGACGGCACCGGCAACGAGATCGAGATGAAGTGGTCGGTCATCGTCTTCCTCGCCTTCTCCACCGCGGCACTTATCTATGCGGTGACCGAGCGGCTGGCGGAGCACAAATAGGGCCCGGCGCCATTCAGGGTCTATTCATCAAGAGCCGAATTGATAACTCTTTTCATTACCCTTACTGCATTGTAAACTTGCTCGCCCCGGGCTGAACCGCCCGGGAGCTGGAGCACCCATGACGAGTCTTTCCCTCTCACCACGACACTGCTGGCAGTGGCTGGCCTATCACCATCAGGCGGCCGAGGGTGCTCTTTATCTGATGTTTTTCTCCGGCCTGCTGCTGTGGGAACCCCTGACGCCGACCTGGTCCCTGGCACGCTGGAACCTGTTTTTGCACGTCGCCCTCTCGCTCACCCTGTTCCCCTTGCTGTTTGGCGCCTTCTGGCTCTCCCATCGCAGCCTGCTGCGCAAAAGCCGCAAGCCTTTTCTGCGCACCACGGGGCGCATCATCGAAGCCTTGCTGCTGGTCTGTCTGGCAAGCGGACTGGTGCTGGTGCTGCACGGCACCCCGGGGGATAGCCTCGGCAACCTTGCCAGCTGGGCCCACTGGCTGAGCGCCCTCGCGTTGACGCCCCTGGTGCTGCGCCACGCCTGGCGCTGGACCATCTTGAAATGGCGCACCTGATCTTATGTTGAAGTTGTTGTTATCCCTGATGTTGGCCGCCCTGCTGCTGGGGACCGCCTCGGCCCGGGAGATGGGCACCGCCATGATTGCCTATGACGAGGGGAGCGCCCCGCACCTCGTCACCGCCAACCAGAGTGCTGGCTCCGTCACCCTGCTCGAACGGGGCACTGGCAAGCGACTCAACGAGGTGCAGCTGGGGGGCGATCTGCGCCAGCTGGCCCGCGCCGATGACGGCACCCTGCTGGTCACCGATTACAGCGGCGATCGCCTGCTGCTCTTGGATGATGAACTCGAGCTGGAAAAGGCGATCCCCACCGGCCATAGGCCCTATGGCGTAATCTTCGATGCCAAGCGGCAGTGGTTCTGGGTCACGCTGTTCGAGGGAGGGCGCCTTCAGGCTTATGACAGGGCGGGCAACCTCCAGCTGGATGCAAAAACCGCCGAGACTCCCCGCGGGCTGGCATTGACCGACGACGATCGCCTGCTGCTCACCCACGCCATGACAGGCCAGCTCGCCATCTATGATCTCGCCAAGCTTGAGAAGGGCGCTACCCTCCCCAAGCCCAAGCTCATCACCCTGGCGGAAACCCACAGCGATACCCCGAGCGACTCCCAGGGCTTGCCGCGCCTACTGGACGGCATCGCCCTCTCCCCCGATGGCAGCGAAGCCTGGCTGCCCCACGTGCTCTGGAGTTTCGATCACCCCTTCCAGTTTCAGAGCACCGTCTTCCCGGCCGTCTCCATCATCGATCTCGATGAAGAGAAGGAGCGGGTCGATGAAAGAAAACAGCTCTTTTTGCAGATCAACCTGCCCAGCGTCGGCAACCGCAGCCAGATCGTCTCCAACCCGTTCGCGGCGCGCTTCGCCGCCGATGGCAAGCGGGTCTACCTGACCCTGGCGGGTTCCGAAGACTTGCTGGTGTTCGACCTGTCGCGCAGCGGCAAGCAGAACAGCAACCGCCACCGCCGCAAGAAGTTTCAGGGGGGCGCCAAGGCGACCCAGCTCTTGCGTCACCTGACGGGCCAGAATCCGCGCGATCTGCTGATCGATGGCGACCACATCCTGGTGCACAACGTCATGGGGCAGGATCTCACCCGCCTCAATAGCGGCGGCAGCGGCCCGTTTGCCCGGGTCACCGTCGATGTGCCCCACTTCGCCAAGCTGGTAGAGACCGATCCCCGCCCCGCAGCCCTCAAGCGCGGTGAGCGGTTGTTCAACCTGGGTAATACTGCCGCCAACAGCCGCTTCCCCATGGCGGGGGACAACTGGATGAGCTGCAACTCCTGCCATCTGGACGGGTTCAACTTCACCAACCGCTATCTGATGGCGGCCCATCGCCAGCAGAGCGGCGACAACGCCATCAACGGCCACGCCAACCTCGCCAACATGGTGGCGGGGGACTTTATCGGCGAATACCTGCGCATGACCCAGCAGACCCAGGGCGGCATGGGCCATGACACCCGCGATGGGGCCGAGCCGGTCGACCCCGCGAGGCCCCATCCCGAGGTGCAGGCGATGATGGAGGATCTGCACGCTTTCGTGACCAGTGATGGCAACCTCCCCTATCTGGCCAACTGGCTTAGGCTCGATGCCTCGCGCAGGGATCCTGCCAAGGCGCCGACCACCCACCCGAAAGAGTGGCTCAACTCCGCCTCCTGCCAGAACTGCCACCAACAGGCGTTCCAGGACTGGAGCGAGAGCAACCACCGGCTGATGGGCAACTCCCACCCCTACTACAAGGTGGTGCAGGCATTGGCCCGCGAAACCGAGGGCGAAGCCTTCGGCCAGTGGTGCCAGGGCTGTCACATGCCCCAGCAGGTGATGAACGGCCAGACTGATCTGCCCAAGGGCTCCCACATGTTCGAGCAGGGTGGGGCTTCGCTCATTGCGGCCCACCAGAAAGGCGAGCCCGTGGTGGAAGAAGGCACAGGCTGCGTGCTCTGTCATCGCATCACCAAGCTCGAGGATGCAGGCGGCAACAGCGCCTTTACGGTCAATTTGAAAGACCGCGAGAGCTATGTGTTCGAGGATGCCGCCGGCGGCAGCCTCCAGCACTGGCTGGCGGAGCGGCAGATCAACGCCCGCCCCGCCATGCACAAGGCCTCCTACCAGAAGGATTTCTACCGGGACGCGGCCCTGTGCAAGTCGTGCCACAACGAGTTTGCCCCGGGCACCGGCGCCAATATCGTCAACACCTGGGACGAGTGGGAAAAATCCAGCTTCGCCAAGGCCGAAGATCCCGCCAAACGGCGCACCTGCATCGACTGCCATATGAACCCCGAGCCGGGCAATGGCGGCGCGCCTGTGGCGGGCCAGTCCACCGAAAACGGCACCGTGAAAGAGCGGCTCTATCGCCACAACTTTACCGGTGCCCAGCATCAGCTGGTGGGGCTGAGAAGTGCAACCCTCGAGCAGGAGAGCCTGGCGCTCTTGCGCTCCAGCGCCACCCTCTCGGCCCGCATTGAAAACCAGAGTGGCCAGCCCGCGCTGGTAGTGAGAGTCGCCAATACCGGCGCCGGCCACGCCCTGCCCACCGGTGTCGCCGATTTCCGTGAACTCTGGCTGGAGCTGACCGTCACCGACGCCAGCGGCAAGCTGGTGCTTGAAAGCGGCCAGCCGGTGAACGGCGCCGTCCCTGAGGATGCACGGCTATTTAGAAAGGTGTTTGGCGATGCCGAGGGCAAGCCGGTGGGGCTCAAGTTCTGGCGCTACGCCAAGCTCATTGAAGACACCCGCATCCCGGCCGATGGCTGGCGCGATGAAGCCTGGCCGCTGCCGGCGGATGCTCAGGGGCCCTTCAAGGCCGATATCAAACTCAATTTCCGCACCTACCCCAAGTGGGTCAATGATGCGGTGCGCGCCGCCGAGCCGAGCTTGCCGGAGCCACCCATAGTGCAACTCAATCGGCTGCAACTGACCCTGCAGCCCCTCCCCCTCACGCCCGATACGGAGCCTCAATACTGATGTTCGCAAGTTTTCTCATTACCCTGCGCGAGGGGCTGGAAGCCTTCCTGCTGGTCGGCATCTGCCTCTCCTACCTCGCCAAGCTGGGGGCGAGCCGCTACAACAAGTTCATCTATCTGGGGGTGGGCCTCGGTCTTGTCGCCTCCCTTGTCATCGCCTTCCTGTTCCAGGTGGTGGTGAGCCAGTTCGAGAGCGAGCGCTACAACCATTTGCTGATGGCGGGGATCCTGATCTTCGCCACCTTGGTGCTCACTTATATGGCTATCTGGATGCAAAAACAGGCCAAATCCCAGGTGGGGGCCATGACGGCGCGCATCGATGCCGCCATCGACGGTGGCAACCTGTTTGGTCTGGTGCTGCTCGCCTTTCTGGCGGTGATGCGCGAAGGCTTTGAAACCGTGCTCTTCTTCTCGGCCCTGGTCTACTCCGGGCAAGGGGTGGATCTGCACCAGGGGCTGATGGGGGCGCTGGCGGGGCTGCTGGTCTCTGTGGTGCTGGTGTGGGGGCTGCTGCGCTCCACCCGCAAGGTGGCGCTGGCCCCCTTCTTCCGCTGGACCGGCCTGCTCATCATCATCATCGCCGCAGGCTTGCTCTCGTCCGCCGTCAACATGTTGCAGGCAGCGGACGTCATCACCTTCTGGACCACGCCGGTCTTCAACATCAGCCACATCCTCGACGATCAGGGGGTATTCGGCACCTTCCTGCGCGCCCTGTTTGGCTACAACGCCTCACCGGCCGGCCTGCAGTTGCTGACCTGGGCCTGCTACCTCATGATCTTTGTCACCCTCTGGCATCGCAGCTATCGCCCCCAGGGGAGCGCCGCCCCGACCAGGGGCTGAGCCCGGGGATCACACTCTGTTCGGGAGCCGCGCACAGGCGGGCTCCCCCAGCTATCACGCCGTTTCGGAACACTCATGAACGACAACAACAAGAAGCATATTGCGGTGCTGGGTGCCGGCCCTGCCGGTTTGATGGCCGCCTGGCGCCTGCGCCAGGCCGGTTTTGCGGTCACCCTGTTCGAGCAGGAGAGCGTGGTGGGCGGCATGTGCGCCACCCAGACCTTCAAGGGGCGCGACGGGGAGTATCGCTTCGACTACGGCGGCCACCGCTTCATCACCAAGAACCCCGAGCTGCTCGCCTTTATCGATGAGCTGATGGGGGACGACCTGCTCCACGCCGAGCGAAAGAGCGTCATCCGCTTTGGCGGGTGCACCTATGACTACCCTTTGAACCTGCCCAATTTGCTCAAGACGGCGCCGCTGGCCCTGATGGCCGGTGCGGTGAAGGATCTGCTGCTGTTGCCCTTTGCCAAGAAGCCTACCGATTTTGCCAAGGCGAGCTTTGCCGAGTGGATCCAGAGCCACTTCGGTCGCACCCTCTACCGCCAGTTCTTCGAGGGCTACACCGGCAAGCTGTGGGGCATCAACCCGGACAAGCTCTCCGCCGACTGGGCCGGCCAGCGCATCAGCCTGATCGATCTCAAAGACGTGGCACGCCGCCTGCTGCCAAGGCGCAACGGCAGCATGTCGGTGCGCACCTATGCCCGCAAATATCGTTATCCAAAGTATGGCTTTGGCCAGATCTTCACCACCCTGGGGGAGCGGCTGGTTGCCGAAGGGGCCCTGCTCAAAACCGGCGCCACCATCACCCGTCTCGAGCAGGCTGATGGCCGCATCGAACGGGTTTATTGGAAACAAGATGACGTGGAGCAGAGCGAGCGCTTTGATCAGGTGATCTCCACCCTGCCGCTGCCGCTCACCTGCCAGCATCTGGGCTTGCCGTGTGATCTGCACTACCGGTCGCTTCGCTTCGTCAATATGCCCCTCAAACAGGAGAACCTGTCGGACAACACCTGGCAGTACCTCTCCGACCCCCATATTCTGGCGACCCGTCTGCAGGAGCCGCGCCGGCGCAGCCCCTTTATGGCGCCCCAAGGCCAGACCTCGGTGATGCTGGAGATCCCCTGCAATCCGGGGGATGCCACCTGGCAGGCACCGCTCTCTGATCTGCGCGACCGGGTCACCGCCGATCTCGCCAGCCTCGGCGTCGATACCCAGAAGCTCGGCGATGAGACATTCGAAGCGCGCAGTGAATACGCCTATCCGCTGATGGATCTGGGTTATCAGGCCCGCCGCAACGAAGCCATCAAGGCGCTGATGCCGATAGGCAACCTCATCATGACCGGCCGTCAGGGGACATTCCGCTACATCTTCACCGACACCGCCATGGAGATGGGGATGATGGCCGCAGACATGGTGATCGACGGGGTGGACAGACGTCACGCCATCTTCAATCATCGCAACGAAAATACCGTCATTGAAACCCAGAGCGTGGCGTGAACACGATGATTGGTGTTCAACAGGCAGACAGACGCCGCAACACCTTCAATCATCGCAACGAAAACACCGTGATCGAAACCCAGAGCGTGGCCTGAGTGCCGCGCCATGGGCATAACCTCTTGGCATAAGTAAGGAGAACAGGATGACCATCCGCCCGGGTTTACTTGCCCTCACCCTGCTGCTGACCCTGAGCGGTCAGGCGCAGGCTTACTCCTACGCCGCCGCCGGCAAGGAGCCGCTGATCGACGCCCGCGAAGCGCTGCTGGGCGCCGCCACTGACGGCAAGGATGCCAGCGCCACCTTGAGCGAAATTGCCGAGGAGCTGGCCTATCTGGAACAGCACCACAAGGTGGAATTGCAAGCGCCACTGGCCGCAGCCATCAAGGCCAAAGACGCCGCAGCAACCGCCGCCCTGCTCAATCGCGCCTACAAGGCGGAGATCGAGCGCCGCCTCGAAGGGGCCAGCCAGAATCTTGGCGACTACCAGACCGCCAAGGTGTTGGTGGTCAAGAGCAAGCGCTTCCTCGACTTGATCCTCCCATCACTCAGCGAAGGGGATCGCAAGGCGGCCGAACAGGCGCTGGCCAGGGTGCTGGATGCCATCGGCAACCCTGGGGTGTTCGGGGTGGGCGCCAAGCCCGCCGACGCCGTTGCCTTTAGCGATGCAGAAAAAGCTCTGATGGCCGTGCTGGCACCGCTTTGATGGCCTCTCATCGATGACGACAGCCCCCCTCATCCCCAGCCCTTCTCCCGCACGGGGAGAAGGGGGGCGTCGCCACGCTCGATTATGCTTCGCCAATCGACTCGACTTGCTTGCCCTGCTGCAACTGGCCTGGCTTGGCTGGCTGCTGACCTTCCCGGTAGCACTCGATTCCGACGATGCCCTCAACTTTGCCCACGGGGTGGTGCGCTTCAGCGTGCTGGAGTTCTCCCCCCACTTTCCGGGCTACCCCGCCTTTATCTGGCTGGCGCGGCTGATCAATCTGGCGGTGGACGAGCCGGCCCGCGCGGTGCAGTGGGCCAGCCTCTTGGGGAGCAGCTTGCTGGCGCCGCTCGCCGCCTTCCTCGCGGCCAGATTGTGGCAGCGGCCCAGCCTGCTGGCGCCTGTCTGGCTGCTGGTATTGGCCCTGCCGCTCACCCCGACCCTGGCGCTCTCCGGCCTGTCCGACGGGCCTGCGCTGGCCGCCTGGCTGGGCGCGCTCCTGGCTTTGCAACAGCGCAAGATAGCGCTGGCGGGTCTGCTGTTGGGCCTCATGCTGGCGCTGCGCCCCTCCTACTTCGTGCTGGCCCTGCTGCCCCTTTGGCTGGGGATGGCGCAGCAGGGCACGCGCGTCAGGTTTGTGCTCCCCATCGCGCTGGTGGGGCTAGCCTGCCTGCTGTTTGTCTGGCAGGCCGATGGCTGGGCCTATTTTGGCGAGGGGCGGCGCTTTACCGACGGCCACTTTACCCTGTGGGGCAACACGGCGGCGGCCCACGGGGATCGACTGCTGAGCTGGGCGAATACCTTCAACGAGCAGCTCACCCCGCTCTGGCCCCTCTTGATGGGGGCCTTGCTGGTACTGCCACTCTGGCTACGGTCAAAGGATCACAATCCAGCCCCCTCCGTGCTCTGGACGCTCTACTGGCTCGCCCTGCTGCTCTGGACCCTGCTTGGCCAGAATCCGGACAATCCCCGCCATCTCGCGCCCATCACCCTGCTCGGTATCGTGCTGCTGGCAGGCTGGCTGCCACGCCGGGGCGAGCTGACAGCCATGCTGGGAGCCCTGTTGTTGCTGCTCTGCACCCTCACCCCACCGGTGGCACCAGCCATGACCCGGGCCGCCAGACTGGCCGAACAAACGTGCCCGGCGCTGGTGACCCAGTGGGGAGTGAGGCTGCTTAGGGAAACCACAACCCTGCCCGTCACCGACGGCTGGTACCGGGGGGATGCCGCCCTTGCGCTCACCCAGGGGGCCTGCCGTCTCAGCCGCCGCCCCCTGGGGGCAGAGGCGCTACCAGGCCCTTATGACACCCTCTGGTTTGCCCCCCGCTTTCGCGCCGAACCCGGCCTCTGGCTCGCCCTGCCTCGCTAAACCGGGCACTTGCGAGGGCATCGCACGACTCGTCTACACTCACAGCCGGGTCTGTCAGGAACCAGTGCAATGGAAAGAAACACGAGCGGAACCGGGGAGGGGATCCGGGTCGCGCTGGCCCTGTTGCTGGCCTGCGCCCTGCTGATGCTGCCGCTCTGGTGGCAGGGGGGCAGCCAGGGACACGATCTGTTTCATCACCAGCTCTCCGGCCACTACTTTGCCCGCCAGCTCTGGCAGGGGGAACTCTATCCCCGCTGGCTGATGGCCATGAACGGCGGCTTCGGCAGCCCCACCTTCTTCTTCTATCCCCCGCTCCCCTACTACGTCAGCGCCCTCTTTGCCGGGCCCGGTGCCCACCCCCAGCAAGCCATCTACCCTTTGCTTGGCAGCGCCACCCTGGCCCTGCTGCTCTCCGGGGTGTTTGCCTATCTGTGGCTGCGTGCCACCACGCCCCCTGGCCGGGCCCTGGCCGCCAGCCTGCTCTATCTGGCGCTGCCCTATCATGTCGCCATGGATCTCTATGCCCGCTTCGCCCTGGCGGAGTTCTGGGCCTTCGCCTGGGCTCCCCTTATCCTGCTGGGGCAGGATCTCGCCCACCGCGGACGACCTAAGGGGTTGCCCCTGCTGATCCTGGGGCTGGCGCTGCTGGCCTTCTCCCACCTCCCCAGCCTCTTGCTCATGATGGGGCTGGTCACCTTGCGCGCCTTCTGGTTCGCCAGACGCACCCGCACTCTGACACCCTGCTGGCAAGCCCTCGGCGCCCAGGGTGTGGGGCTTTGCATGGCAGCCGCCCTGCTGCTGCCCGCCCTGGCGGATCAGGGGGCCATCTCCATGGAGCTGATGCGCGGCGGCATGTTCGACTACAGGCGCAACTTTCTCGACCGCCTGCCCAGCGCCTGGAAGGACTGGCGTTTTCGCGGTCACCTGGCGTGGCAGAGCATGCTGACCCTGGTCCTGCTGCTCATCGCCTGGGCCGCCGCCCGGGAGCCGCGCCACCCCGAGCTGCTGTGCTGGGGGGCGATCGGCGTCGTCGCCTTCCTGATGATGCTGCCCCCGAGCCAGCCTCTCTGGAGCCTGCTTCCCCCCTTGCAGCGGGTGCAGTTTCCCTGGCGGCTCAACCTGGTGCTCGCCCTTGCCACGGTCGCCGTGGTGGCGCTCGGCACCCAGCCCCATCGTCTCTGGCAGGGGCTCTGGTGGGGAGTATTTCTGCTGACCCTCCTCTCCACCCTGGCCTATGTGCGTCATGCCCCCCTGACCCAGGCCCCCGAACGGGAGGCCATGGCATTCGAGTTCGACAGCAAGCGCAGTGCCCGGGAATACAGGCCAAGGCAGGTGCCGGGGGGCATGTTCGCCCCGACCCTGCTCGCCTGGAAGGAAGAGTTCCAGCCGCCCGTCAGCGCCGAACCGCCAGGCGCGAGCTGGACCCTGACCCGCTGGCAACCCCGCGCCCTGGCGCTGGAGATCAAGGCCCGGGTGCCGACCCGGCTGGTCCTGCACCAATACCATTACCCCGGCTGGGAGGCCCGCCTCGACGGGCACCTGGCGCTGACGGTGAGCGCCAATCGCCAGGGGTTGATGCAACTCTGGGTTCCGGCGGGCCACCACAGCCTCACCCTGACCCTGGCGGCACGCTGGCCGGAGCGCACCGGCAATGCCCTCTCCCTGCTCGGATGGCTTGCCTGGCTCTGGCTGCTCTGGCGCCACACCAGACAAAAGGGCATCGGGCAGGATGCACCTGATCGCGCCCGCCAAAACTGATAGACTCAACACCTGCCTCTTAACCCGGCCCAGCCCACGACTCGGATACCCTATGCCCCAAGCCAGCTCCCTCTCCCCCCGTTTCCTCTTCATCCTGCTCGGTGCCCTGGCGGGCCTGACTCCCCTCGCGGTGGACATGTATCTGCCCGCCATTCCCGCCATCGCCCGGGATCTGGCTACCAGCATCGACGGCGCCCAGCTCACCATCAGCGCCTTCCTGGGGGGCTTTGCCATCGGCCAGCTCTTTTACGGGCCGCTCGCCGACAGCTTCGGCAGAAAGCCGGTGATCCTGGCGGGCCTGACGATGTTTGCCGTGGCCTCCGTGGGCTGCGCCATGGCGGACTCCCTGCCTGAGCTCCTCGCCTGGCGCATGTTGCAGGCCGCAGGGGGCGCCGCGGGTTCCGTGGTGGTCAACGCCCTGCTGCGCGACCTGTTCGAGAAGGATGCGTTTTCCCGCGCCATGTCCTTCGTCATCCTGGTGATGACCCTCGCCCCCCTGGTGGCCCCCGTGGTGGGGGGGTATATCAGCGCTCACAGCGACTGGCGGGTCATCTTCTGGCTGCTGGTGGCCATCAGTCTGCTCATCTGCCTGGTGATGCAGTGGAAGATTGAGGAAACCCTCAAACCCGAGCACAAGCAGCCCCTGCGACTCGGGCAGGTGCTTCGCAACTACTGGGGGGTGCTCTCCCACCGTGGTGCCATGGGCTATGTGCTGTGCGGCGCCCTGTCGAGCTCCGGCATGTTCGCCTTCCTGAGCGCCTCCCCCTATGTCTACATCGAGTATTTCAAGGTGCCGACCGAGCACTATGGCTGGCTCTTTGGTCTCAACATCCTGCTGATGATGGTGGTAACCTTCGCCAACAGCCGGCTGGTGAAAGGGGTGGGTGCCGAGCGCATGCTGCGATACGGCCTGACCGTGCTGCCGCTCGCCGGGGCCCTGCTCATCTACAACGCCTGGAGCCAGACCGGGGGCCTGTGGGGCATCGTCATCCCGGTGGTGCTCTTCGTCGGCCACATCAGCCTGGTGGGGGCCAACGCCATGACCGGCCTGATGGGCCACTTCCCCCAGTCCGCAGGCACCGCCTCGGCGCTGGCGGGCACCCTGCGCTTTGGCCTTGGGGCCCTGGTGGGGGTCCTGGTCAACCTCAATCCCCCCGAGTCGCCGCTCCCCATGGCCATCGCCATCGCCGGTTGCGGCCTGGGGTCGGCCCTCAGTTACTGGCTGCTGAGCGGCAAGCGCGTCCCCTGATGCCCTGCAATGAAAAAGCCCTGTCCATGGACAGGGCTTTTTGCATCGGGGCGCAGGCCTCAGTCATCGGCCTGCAACCCGCTGCGCGCCAGGATCTCGCTCTCCAGCCCATCCAGGCTTAGCTGGTTCTTCTTGCGCCAGTAGGCCTCAATCCCCTCCCGGCCCTGCCGCTCGGACCAGTTGGCAAGATCCTCCCTGTCCCCCTGGTACTCATACAGAGGCACCGACATGCCGCACGACGTCTGGACCCGTTCAATGTCCAGCAGGAAGATCTGGCGAGCCGCGACGCTTGGGGGGAACAGCGCCAGCAACGACGGCCACTGCGGATCAGTGCGGTGCAGCACCCGTGCCTGGCCATAGGCCCGCAGAATAAGCGGCGCCCCCTCGAAGGCGCAGAACATCACCGTCATGCGCGGCTGTTGCAGCACCTGGGCTGCGGACTCGTTGCCGCTGCCGGTCAGGTTGAGCCAGGCCAGGGTGTGGGCATCGAGGACGCGCAGCGAATCCCCGCCCTTGGGGGAGAGATTGACCGATCCCTTCGCGGCTGCCGTACCGACAAAGAAGATCTTCTGCCCCTCGATAAAGGTGACATGGCGCGGCAAAAGCGCCTCGAACAGTTGTCCCATCCTGCCTCTCCATGGTGCCTGGAACCGGGTTGCCTAAAACAGGGCGCTGTTGAGCCACTGGTGCGCCCCTATGCCGACCATATAGCCAAGCAAAATGGCAGGCAACCACTTGAGGTGCCCGACGAAGGTATACATGCCCCTGGCCTGTCCCATCAGGGCCACCCCGGCGGCAGAGCCGACCGAGAGCAGACTGCCCCCCACCCCGGTGGTCAATGTCACCAGCAGCCACTGCCCCGTGCTCATCTGCGGCTCCATGGAGAGCACGGCGAACATCACCGGAATGTTGTCGATCAGGGCGGAGAGCAGGCCGATGGCGACGTTGGCCAGGGTCGGATCGCCGCCGTCGTAGAGGAAATGGGAGGCAAGCGCCAGATACCCCATAAACCCGAGGCCGCCGACGCACATCACCACCCCGTAGAAGAACAGCAGGGTGTCCCACTCCGCCTTGGCAATCTTGTTGAACACATCGAACGGCACCACCGAGCCCAGACGCAGCAGCCTGGCCTCGTCCCCGGTGCGCTCATACAGCGCCCGTGCCCGGGCCAGGGTGACGGGCTGGGTCTTTCGCAGATAGAAACTGAAAAATTGCAGGTAGCCCAGCCCCATCATCATGCCGAGCACGGGGGGCAACCCCAGGAAGTGATGGCAGGCGACGGCGGTCACTATGGTGAGCACAAAGAGCAGCACGATGACAACGGCGCCGCGCCTTGGCACCACCATCTCGCCCGGCATGGCGGGCACCAGACGGGGCACCATCAGGCTCATCAGGGTGGCTGGCACCAGGAAGTTGAGCAGGGCGGGGATGAAGAGCAGCAAGAACTGCTGGAACGGCACCTTGCCCGCCTGCCACACCATCAAGGTGGTGATGTCGCCAAAGGGGCTGAAGGCGCCGCCCGCATTGGCCGCCACGACGATGTTGATGCAGGCCAGGTTGATGAAACGGCGCTCTCCATTGGCCACGTTGAGCACCACTGAACACATCAGCAGCGCCGTGGTGAGGTTGTCCACCACGGGGGAGATGAAAAAGGCGAGAAAACCGGTGAGCCAGAAGAGCGTGCGCAGGCTGAAGCCCGCCTGCACCAGTCGTACCCGCAGCACGGCGAACAGCAGCCTGTCCTCCATGGCGTTTACATAGGTCATGGCCACCAGCAAGAAGAGCATCAGCTCGGCATACTCCAGCAGGTTGTGGCGAAAACCGGCCTGAACCAGCTCGCTGTGCCCCTGCCCCGTATAGACCAGGCCGATGGCTATCCAGATGATGCCGGCGGCCACCAGCACCGGCTTGGATTTTCGCAGCTTCAGGTACTCTTCGGCCATCACCAGGGCATAAGCCAGGGCGAAGATGGCGAGGGCAAAGAGCCCGACCCCGCTGTGGGTCAGATCGAGGGGGCCGTTGCCCGCAGCGGCGGGGGCACTGAGCAGGGCCGCCCCGGGCACGAGGCGAAGGAGTCCAGACATGGCGGCATCTCCTGGCAGGCGTCTGGCATTGAGGCTAGCAGCGCAAAAGGAAGCCGCCTCTTTGTCATCCTGATGAGCGGCCCGCCGCAGGCACTCAGGCAAACATGAGCGAGGCCCGTTGCCGGGCCCCGTCATCATGAGGTCTTCTTGCCAAAACCCGATTGCTTGAGGGTGTAGCCTGCGCTGTTTTGCCAGGCATCCAGCCCGCTTCGGTTGTTGCCCGCCACCAGGCTCGCGGCCAGGCTCGGGCTGTTGAAGAGCTGATCGGCGGTAAAGATGAAGCCCCCTTCGGGGTGGGGAGTGAGCACCCCCTTGCCCAGCAGCTCCTGGCGCAGCTCGATCACCGCCTCGCGCAGGGAGGCCGCATCCTCGCCGTTGGCGGTGGAGCCCGCCTGGACCATGAAACCGGGGTTTTGCCGCTTGCCCACCGGATAACCATGGGCCTCTGCCCCCTTGCCGTTGAAGTGGTAGAGCTCGCGCTCCCCCGGCTTGTTGTCGGAGAGGGCCTTTTGCAGGGTCATCAGCTCGTTGTAGATATCGATGGGGACCACGGCAGCCTGCTTGACGCCCTTGCTGTCGACGATAAAACTGACTTGCTTGTGTAACATCCTTGCTCATCCTGTGACCCATGGAAGGCCCTATTCTAACCACCTCAGGCGAGCGGGATCCAGCGAGGATCCCCATCCCTTTTGCAGGCGCGATCACTAACTGGCATAGTGACGGACATTGTGAAAGCCATTGACCATCAAACGGTTATCCCATGCTTAGCCTGCGCAACCTCAGTAAACGCTTCGCCAACGGCGGCGAGACGCTCCCCCTGTTTGAGGGGCTGGATCTCGCCCTCACCCCGGGGGAAACCTGCCTGCTGCTGGGGCAAAGCGGCTGTGGCAAGTCCACCCTGCTCAACCTCATCGCCGGTCTCATCGCCCCGGACGAGGGGGAGATCTGGCTGGAAGAGACCCGTCTCGACACCCTGCCGACAGACGAGCGGGCCCGCCTGCGTGGCCGCCATTTCGGCATCGTCTATCAGGATTTCAACCTGCTGCCGACCCTGACCGTGGCCGAGAACCTCGCCCTGCCCCTTCAGATAAACAACCTGCCCCAGGACGATGGGCGCCTCGATGCCCTACTCGCGCGCCTTGGCATGAGCCACAAGCGCCACGCATGGCCGGAGCAGCTCTCCGGCGGCCAGCGCCAGCGGGTGGCGCTGGCCCGTGCCCTCATTCATCAGCCCCGTTGGCTGCTCGCCGACGAACCCACCGGGAGCCTTGATGAACACAACGCCGAGCAGGTGATGGCCCTGATGATGAGCGCGGTGCGCGATACCGGCGCCGGTCTCTTGCTGGTGAGCCACAACCCGGGCTATGGCGACCTGGCGGATCGGGTGCTGCGCCTTGAAGGGGGGCAGCTGGTCGAGCTCAAGGGGCGCCGCCATGGCTGACGTCTGCCGGGGGGCCTGCTGATGTTGCCCCTCAAGGCACTGCTGCGCCTTTATCGCGCTCACCCCTGGCTGCTCTTGATGAGCCTGGCCGGGCTCACCCTCGGGGTCACCCTGGTGGTGGCCATCGAGCTCTTGAACCACAGCGCCCGCACCAACTTCGTCGCTGCCCGCAGCCAGCTCGCCGGGGAGGCCAACTACCGCCTGGCCCCCCAGGGTGGCCTGGATGAGCAAGTCTACGTGAGGCTGGTGCGAAGCCAGCCGAACCTTGACGCCATGCCAGAGCTTCACGCCTGGCTCAAGGACGCCCAGGGGCGCAGCTTCCAGTTGCTGGGGATGGATCTCTTCAACCCCGGCCCCCTGCGCCGCCTCTTTGGCGATGCGCCAGACAGCCAACCCGATGTCTCGTTGAATCGCGCCGACAGCGTCTGGCTGGCCGCCCCCGAGGCCAAGCGCCTTGGCTGGCAAACGGGCCAGAGCCGGCGCTTCGTGCTGGGGGACGGTGAAGGGGCGCCGCCCCGCCCGCTGACCCTCACCCTGGCCGGTACCTTCGAGCCCGGCGCCGTGCCCATGGAGCGGCTGCTGGTGACCGACATCGGCCTCGCCCAGCCCCTGCTTGGCAAGGAAGGACGGCTCGATCGCATCGTCTTCAAGCTCAGCGAGCAAGAGGCCAATACCTTGCAAAGAGCCTTGCAGGCGGCCCTGCAATCCTATGCCCCCCATCAGCCCCTCTGGCTTGAGCCCATCAGCCCGGCGCTCGATGCCAGCCAGCTCGGGGATGCGCTGGCGCTGAACCTCACCGCCCTCTCCCTGCTCGCCATGGCGGTGGGATTGTTTTTGGTGTTCAACGCCCAGCGCTTCGTGCAGAGCGTGCGCCGCCCCCTGCTCGCCCAGCTCATCATCCTCGGGATGCCGCCGCGCCGGGTGCTGCGCTGGCTGACCCTGGAGATCCTGATCCTCGCCACCCTCGGCACTCTGCTCGGGCTGCTGCTGGGGAGCCTGCTGGCCCTCGCCCTGATGGGGCAGCTCACCCAGGCGCTGGCCGACCTTTATGGCCCCAACCCCATCGACCTGCTGCGCCTCTCCCCCACCAGCCTTGGCAAGGCGCTGGTGATTGGCCTTTTGGGGATGCTTGCCGCCAACCTGCCTGGCTGGTGGCAACTGCTGCGCCAATCCCCCCTTGCGCTGCGAGAGGGCAACAGCCGCCCGCCGGCTCATCCCTGGCAACGTCGGGGGCTCGCCATCGCCATTCTGCTGCTGTGCGCCCTGTGTCTGTGGCAGCCCTACACTGGCCTTGGCGGCGCCCTCTTCGTGGCCGGGGGCTGGCTGCTCGCCATGGCCCTCCTGCTGCCCGATGCCCTTCGCTCCTTGCTGGGGCGACTGCGTGCACGCGGCCCCCTCACTGCCCGGCTCGGGGTGGCAGAAACCCTCTATCACCTGGATCGCACCGCCATCGCGGTGATGGCGCTGCAACTGGCCATCGCCGCGGCCATTGGCATCGGGGTCATGGTGTCGAGCTTTCGCTCGAGCGTGGAGATCTGGCTCGGCCAGCGCCTGGCCGCCGATCTCTACGTCACCGCTCCCAAGGGGGTGGCGGGTAGCAGGGGCGCCCTCGGCGAGCAGACCCTCAACACCATCCTCGCCTCGCCGGATGTGCGCGCCGCCTCCCGCCGCGCCGTGCTCCCCGCCCGCTGGCAGGGGCAGCCCATCGAGTGGGCGCAGATGGACTTTATTCCCGAGCTCAAAGCCGCCTACCCCTTGCTCGCCGGGCGCTGGCCCGCCGCTCCCGACGAGGTGCTGGCGAGCGAACCGCTGACGGTGCGCCTCGGGGTCAGGGTGGGCCAGCGCCTCGAGGTAACCAGCGAAGGGGGGCCGAGGGCTTTCACCGTCACCGGCGTCTATCAGGATTACGGCAGCGACAAGGGGCAGATACTGCACGCCTTCGAAGGGAGCAAGGTGCAATCCCTTGCCCTCTTCAGCCCGGATCCCGAGCACCTTGGCGACAGGCTCAGGAGCCAGTTTGGCGAGCAGGTGAACCTGTTGCCCGCCCCCGCCATCCACGCCGCCGCCCTCAGGGTGTTCGACCAGACCTTCGTGGTGACCGAACTATTGAAGTTGCTGATCCTGGGGATCGCGTTCGTCGGCATCGGCTCGGCCTTTATGGTGCTGGGGCTGGCCCGGCGCGGCGAGTTGCAGACCCTGCAAAGCCTTGGCCTGAGCCCGCGCCACTGCCGCCGGCTGCTGGTGTGGCAAGGGGCAGGCCTCGGGCTGCTCACGGCGATCCTGGCATTGCCGGTGGGCTATGGCCTTGCCTGGGTGCTGATTGAGGTGGTCAACCCCCGCGCCTTTGGCTGGCGGCTGGCCTTCGAGGCCGCCCCCCTGCACGCCGTCACGGCGCTCCTGCTCGCCCCCGTCTGTGGCGCGCTCGCCTCCTGGTATGCCGCAAGGAGAGTGGTATGAAAGATTGGTTGGCGCACTGGCTCAGCCATGGCTTGACGTTCCCATTGACCAGATCTCTGTCACCGCCCCTGATTCAGCGCAGAGAAGCGCACAGAGCTGCCGCGAACCATCCCCTCTCCCTTCGGGAGAGGACCAGGGTGAGGGGAATCTTGTCCTCTTGGCTTGCAGCCCTCTTGATCCCGCTTGTTGCCATAAGCGGCCATGCGCAGGCCAGCGATCTGGGGAGCATCCTGGGTGGCGGTAGCGATCACTTCAAAAAGGCCCTGCCGGGTCAGTCCATCAACCTGCCCGCCGATCACGGTGCCCACCCCGACTACCGCTCCGAGTGGTGGTATCTCACTGGCAACCTCAAAGACGAGCAAGGGCGCGGCTACGGCATGCAGTGGACCCTGTTTCGCCAAGGCATTGAGCAGAGGATCACCTCGGAGAACCCCTGGCTCACCCCCCAGATCTGGCTTGCCCAGTTCGCCATCACGGATGTGAGCAAAGGCAGCCACCAGCAGGACGAGCGCACCAGCCGCCAGGGGCCTGGGCTCGCCGGTGCCAACGGTGGTCAGTATTGGCTGAAAGAGTGGCGGCTTGCCTCTCAAGGGGAAGCGCTTTTTCCCGCCACCCTCAAGGTGCAGAGCAAGGCGGGGGATCTTGATGTGAAGGTGAGTGCCGCCAAGCCAGCGGTGCTGCAAGGCAAACAGGGCTACAGCGAGAAGAGCCCGGGCAACGCCTCCTTCTACTACTCCTACCCCCGCCTGACCATCAGCGGCACCCTGACCCTGGATGGCGAGACCCGTAACGTCAGCGGTGAGGGCTGGTTTGATCACGAGTGGAGCAGCTCGGTATTGGCCCAGTGGCAATCGGGCTGGGACTGGTTTTCGCTGCAATTTGACGATGGCCGCGAGCTGATGCTGTTTCGCCTGCGCACCAAATCAGGACGTACTGAGCCAGAAAACCGCTACGGCATCCTGATTGAACGGGACGGCAGCAGCCGGGTGCTGAACCCTGCGCAGATCCGCCTCACCCCCGGCAAGACCTGGCGCGGCCCCAAGGGGCAAGCCTACCCCATCGAGTGGCAGCTGGAAGCCGCCGAGTTGAACCTGACGATCCGTGCCCGCCAAGCCAATCAGGCCATGACGGGACGCTTTGACTACTGGGAGGGGGCGGTATCCGTCTCGGGGGATGCCAAGGGCGTCGGTTATCTGGAGATGACGGGGTATTGAGTGTAATTTGCCTATTCATGATTTTTACTATCGCGGATAGTAAACCCTATTCTGTATAACAAGAAAATCACCTGAGGCTGCGAGCTTTCCCATCTTTTTGGAAGGTCAACATTGAAGGTACTGTTATGACCATCACATTATTGTTGTTGAACTCTCTTTTTATTTAATTTAACCTAAGCATCGGCTTATGGGCAGATTATTAGCTCGCGCTTCGCGAGCAGTGAAAAAATTGTCCACTTGGATTGCCCTATTGTAGTGTGTCGATGTGCACACTGAGCGTATAGTGCGTAAGAGTGCCCATAAGCCTCCTCATACACGGGTATATATATGTCAAAACTCCAGTCATTGAAGTCTATATCCTCCAAGCCAGAATTAGCTAAATTGTTAGGTGTTGATGCTGCATTCTTAACTAGAACCTTATACATTATAAGGCCTGAAAACCAATATCATCAATTTAGCATAGATAAAAAATCTGGCGGTAAGAGAGTGATTAACGCTCCATCTGAAGAATTGAAAAGCCTACAAAGGAACTTGTCCAATTTACTCTTGGATTGCATCGATGAAATTAACAAAATAAAATATCCAACATCCCAGCTAGCCGCACCAAAAGTCAGAGAGAATGGTGATATTGACTACGCAGCAGAAGTTTTGAAAATTAAAATCCCCTCTTCAAAATCTAAACAACCTTCTTTATCACATGGCTTTTCAAGAAATCGCTCTATTATTACCAATGCAATGATGCACATAGGAAAGAAAAACATTCTAAACATTGATATAGAGAACTTTTTTGATAGCTTTAATTTTGGTAGGATTCGAGGCTTCTTTATAAAAAACAATGATTTCAAACTGGACCAGCATATTGCAACAGTAATAGCACAAATAGCTTGCCATGATAATAAGCTTCCCCAAGGAAGCCCCTGTTCACCTGTTATATCAAACCTAATATGCCACAGTTTAGATATTAATTTAGCTTCTTTAGCAAAAAAATATAAATGCACCTACACAAGATATGCCGATGATATAACTTTTTCCACTAGAAAATCTGAATTCCCCAAGAAAATAGCAGAGCAAGATGAGAATGGCTACATTTTAGGCAAAGAGCTATTGTATGAAATAAAGCGCTCTGGATTTTCTATTAATAATGGTAAAACCAGGATCCAATATAAGAATTCTCGACAAGATGTAACAGGGCTTGTCGTTAACAAAAAACCTAATACAAAAAATGAATATTGGCGGTTAGCAAGAGCTAAATGCAACACTCTATTTAAAACTGGCACATTCACTTCCATTGAAGATGGTGTATCCGTTATAGGTAATCTAGATGAATTAGAGGGTCAACTAAATTTCATTGACCACGTAGACCATTATAATCGCTTAAGACAAAAAGCACCATTATCACCAGAATATAGTTTGAAGACCATAGGTAAAAGCACAAGCATTTTACTTTCCGGAAGAGAAAAAACATTCAGCCAATTTCTATACTATAGATTATTTTACGGCAATGAGAAACCAACTGTTTTATGTGAGGGTAAAACTGACAACATTTATTTAAAGTCAGCTATAAGTGAACTCATGGTACATTATCCATCTTTAGCTATAAGGACTGACGGTAAATATGAATTATTGATACGTTTTGTCGAATATACTAAAAGAACTAGATTTTTATTGGAGCTTTTTGGTGGCACAGACTATCTAAAAGGATTCATTGAAAACTTCCATAAAAATACGGCTCCGTATAAAAATTTAAAGCCCAAAAACCCTGTAATTATTTTCCTAGATAATGATACTGGACCAGGTAATATAGTCAAATTATTGCAGGAGAATAAATTTCAAAAAATGATCACATTAATCCCTTCACATTTGGATAAGAAGAATGACATACGAAAGTCAGAATTTATACATGTTATGGATAATCTATATGTAATATTTACACCTTTAGGAACTTCTGGTGAGGAAACAGATATAGAGTACTTCTTCGATGATAAAACAAGGCTGATGAAACATTCAAATGGAAAATTTTTTAATACTGTTGAAAAAAGAGATACAAAAAATGACCTTAGCAAAGATGCTTTTGCCACTCACATTGTAAAGGAGAAAAAGAAAAGCATTGATTTCACTGGATTAAAAGTGCTTCTAGACCCTATTGTAAAAGTAATTGAACACTATAAAAGCATTAAGTGATAAGGAACGCCAGCGTGCTGGCTGAGCCGCGAATTCAACTCCGAAGTGCAACACCCGCCAAATCAAGCAACCTGTCGTAGTTCATCAAACACGATCTGCGGTTGCCTGAAATCCAAACATTTGCGCGGTCTAAGGTT
>NZ_JAPCIZ010000029.1:0-53493 GCF_027707725.1 Aeromonas sp. QDB25
GGGGTGAACAACAAGATCAAAGTGATAAAGCGCATGGCATATGGATTTAGGGACTCAGAATACTTTTTTCTGAAAATCAAGGCGGCCTTCCCCGGAAAGCCGCGATGAACCCTTTTTTTGGGTAGAGTGTGACCTTCATCCCGGAGGTACCATGAACCCGACCATCGATCTCATTCTTTCCCATCGCTCCATTCGCCAGTTCACCCCAGAGCCCGTCAGCGCAGAGCAGCTGGATCAGATCCTGAGCGCCGCCCAGAGCGCCGCGAGCTCCAGCTTCCTCCAGGCCAACAGCATCATCCGGGTCACCGACAAGGGGCTGCGGGCCACCCTGGCGGAGCTGGCCGGTCATCAGGCCTATGTGGTTGAGGCGGCGGAGTTTCTGGTGTTTTGCGCCGACTACCATCGTCACAGCCAGATAGTGCCGGAGGCCCGCACCGGCTTTGTGGAGCAGCTCATGATCGGGGCCATCGACGGCGCCCTGATGGCGCAAAATGCCTTGCTGGCGGCCCAGTCACTTGGGTTGGGCGGGGTCTATATCGGCGGCATTCGCAACAATCCGGCCGAGGTGAGCGAGGTGCTGGGTCTGCCCCATCAGGTGATCCCGCTGTTTGGCCTCTGCCTGGGTCATCCCGCCCAGCGGCCGGAGCAAAAACCGCGGCTGCCCCGGGCGCTGGTGGTGCACGAGAACCGCTATCCTGCCACCCTGGACCGCGCCCTGCTGGCCCGGTACGACGGGCAGATCCACGACTACTACCAGGCCCGCAGCAGCAACAACAAGGATCAGACCTGGAGCGGGCAGATCAGGGGGATCCTGGGCAAGGAGGCGAGGCCCTTCATGCTGGGATTCCTGCAGTCGAAGGGTTTTTGCCTCAAGTAATGGGGGCGGCGGGCGATATGGAGCAAGACGCACCGGATGCGGTCACCGCCTGGGAGCGTTCTTGTGAGGCAATACGGGATCTGGGCGCTACCCTATGAGGCTAAGCTGTTGTAGGATCTCGCAATTGGATTGGGACTGGAGTGTGAACACCCTATGATTTTAACCCTGATATTGCTGTCAATCGGCGCACTCCTGTTTCTGGTCATCGCCTATAACGTGGTGCAGCAATACAAGCAGAAGGCCGAATCGGACAAGCGCCAGGCCATTGCCCGTCACAAGGCGGTGGCAGACGAGACTGAAGAGGTGTTGCTGAACGTCAATCTGGTGCCCTTTTCCAAAAACATGGTGCTGCTGTTGCAACACCGGATCCTGGATGCCTACCGCGCCATCGCGCTGGTGATGCCCAATGCGCAGGTCAAGCAGCGCATCGCCGACGTCCAGCTCCAGATCAAGAACGTGCAGGAGAACTACAGCAGCCAGGACGAGGGGCATTTCAAGACGCCGGAGTCCGACCGCCAGGCCATCCAGATGCTGCAACTGGCCAAGAAGATGCGGGCCGTGCTGCGGGTCGAGCACAACAAGGGCAAGATAGATCCCCAGGGCTTTGCCCAGGAGGATCGCCGCCTCGAGCTGATGCAGCTCAAGATCAACATCGCCAACTTGCTCAAGCGGGCCATGGATGCCCAGATCCAGGGGCAGTACGGCACCTGCCGCCAGCTCTACACCAAGGGACTGGGGGCGCTGGCCAATGTCACCGACAAGGATCCCTACCTGCTGGCGCGGGAAGAGGACATGCGTCAGGGGATGCGCCAGCTGGAAGAACACCTGCAGCAGCACAGCGAGAAGGAGCTGCAAAACATCAAGGACAAAGAGACGGACGAACTGGACGTCCTGTTCCAACCCAAGAAGAAATGGTGATCATGTCACATCCACTGGATTCCACACTGGGGCCCATGGCCCCATTTGTTTGCCAACTGCTCACGGAAATGCATGCCGTCATGGGAGTCAAGGACTCCCCCGTGGTGGATCACCTCTGCTACCGCGCCGCCACCCTGCCGGAATATCTGGAGTTGAAAGCGGTGCTGGCCGCCCACGGAGTCTTGCTGGTGGAGGGGATGATAGGCGGTCGTCCCATCGCCACCTATCGCTTGCACCAGCCTGTCTGCTGGGAGCAGGTGACCGTCCCCTGCATCGAACTGGCCGCCCCCAAGGCGGGTCGAAGCCATCAGGCCGGGCTCGAACATATCGAGCTGGTGGTGCCCTCGCTCACGACCTTGGTGACGACGCATCCGGATGTCCCCTTCAAGACCGGCAACATCGATGACGGACGCAATCCGGATATAGGATTGATGCTGCCCTCCGGGCAGATCAAGTTTCATCTGCGCCCGCTTGAGGAGGTGATCGACGAAGAGCTCTGCACCGGCGCCGTGGTGCCGGTACCGGCGGACTATTATGACGGTCTGTGAGGGAAGGACCCGTTGACGGGAGCCTGATCCTGTGGCGTCAACGCACAAGCGGGCGCCACACGTCCTTTCAAGTGACCGAGCCAGAGGCTCAACCCGGCGGTGATCATCAACACCAGCTCGATGCCGAGCACCAGACCCCATAGCCCCCCTTGCTCCCAGAAGGGATGCAGATAAAGCCCGCCCAGGCTGGCCCCCAGGTAATACCCCACCAGATAGAGCGACGAGGCGAGCGCCCGGTTGTGCTCCACGTGCTGGCCGACCCAGGCGCTGGCACAGGCGTGGGCCAGGAAGAAGCCGAAGCTCGAGACAAGCAATCCCCCGATGATGGCGACAAGGCTCCCCTGCAACAGGGCCAGACTGCCGAGTGCCATCAAGGTTATTCCCGCCAGCAGCAGACGATGTGCTCCCCAGCGATGGGCCCCGCGGCCGCTCAGTGAAGAGGCGACGGTGCCGGTGAGGTAGGTCAGAAACAGCATGCCGAGCCACTGGGTCGGCAGGGAGAAGGGGGCCTTGGCCAGCAGGAAGGTGAGATAGCTGTACTGGTTCAGGAAGACCATGAAGTTGAGGCCGCCGATGAGATAGGCCCCCACCAGCAAGGGGTTGCCAAGGTGGCTCTGGATGGCGCGGCGCAGTTGCCCAGGCGCTGCCTCCACGGCCACGAAGCAGCGCTGGGCGGGCAGCAGCCAGATGACCAGTGGCAGCAGGGCGAGGCTGATGATCCCGATACCGAGGAAAGTGTGCTGCCAGTCACCAAACCAGCCAGCCAGCAGACCGCCGACCACCCGGCCCGCGATGCCTCCCAGGGAGTTGGCCGCGATATAGACGCCGACGGCTACGATGAGGGCACGTTTGCTGAACTCTTCCCCCATGTAGGCAATGGCGGTGGCGGGCAGCCCTGCCAGCAGGACGCCTTGCAGGATGCGCAGGCTCACCAGCACATCAAAGTGGGTGACCCAGGGGATGCACAGGGAGAGCAGGATGGCGGCCGCCAGGGTCCACAGCATGATCCGCCGCCGTCCGAACCGATCAGCCAGACGGGCACAGACGAGCAGGGAGCCTGCCAGCCCTGCGGTACAGCCTGCCAGCGTCCAGCTGGCGGACAAGGCGCTGACCGAGAAAACCTCTGCCAGGAGCGGCAGCAGGGGATGGGTCTGGTAGAGATTGAGGAATACCAGGAAGGAGCCCAGGCTGAGAGCCAGGGTGGCGCGTATCCATTCGCGACTACCTATTTCAATCATATGGAGTTGTCCCGACGACTTTTGTGCAGGGTAGTGCGACGAAACGTATAAATATAATATATTTAAGTTATCACCCTGATAAATGAAATTGATATGGACCTGAAACAGCTCGGATACCTGCTGGCGGTGCGCGATGCCGGCTCCTTCACCAGGGCGGCCCAGGGGCTGAACGTGGCCCAGCCTGCCGTCAGCATGGCCATCGCCAAGCTGGAGCAGCAGCTCGATCTGCGGCTGTTTGACCGGCAGGACCGCAGCGTGCGCCTCACCCCGGAGGGAGAGGTCCTCTGCCGCCACGCCGAACGGCTGCTGCGCCAAATGCACCAGGCCGAGGCCGAGATGGCCGAGCTCAAGGGGCTGGAACGGGGGGAGGTGCGCATCGGCATCCCCTACATGATGGGATCCTATTACTTCCCGCCAATCCTGATGGCGTTCAAGCATCGCTACCCCGGCTTGAAGATCCGGGTGGAGGAGGCGGGCACCCGGGAGCTGCTCAGCCGCATGGTGGATGGCAGTCTGGATCTCGCCATCCTCATCACCAGCGATCTGCCACCGGCCCTCGAGGGGGCGCAACTGCTGCGGGAAGAGATGCTGATGGTGGTGGGGGAGGAGCACCCGCTGCGCGGCGCTGAGTCGGTCTCGCTGCCACAGTTCTTCGGCCAGGAGCTCGCCATGTTCCGGCGAGGCTTCTACCACAGGGAACACATGGAGGTGTTGGCGCAGGGGTTGGGGGTAGAGCCTGACATCGCGTTCGAAAGCAATCTCATCCCGCTGCTCAAGGCGGTGGTGCGTCAGGGATTCGCCGTGACCACCTTCCTGCGCATGGCGCTGGAAGAGGAGCCGGCCCTCACCGGCATCCCTTTTTCACCCCCTATCTTCCTGGATCTCTGCGTAGCCTGGCGACGGGGGGATCCGCTCTCCATGGCGAACCGGGCATTGCGGGATTTTTTGCTGGCACAAGGGGATGTTTCTCACCATTGCGCTACAGATACTCAATGATTGAGTGGTATCACCAATAAAAACGCCTCCAATCTGGAGGCGTATGCTGACAAGGTGGATGCAACCTTATTTCTTGAACAGGTGATCCAGCTTGTTTGCCTTGGTGGAGAGATAAAACTCGTTGTGGGGATTGCGACCTTCCTGAAGGGGCACGCGCTCCGCCACCGGGATGCCAAAGGATTCCATCGCCTTCAACTTGCGCGGGTTGTTGGTCATCAGGCGCAGGGACTTGACCTCGAGCGCCTTGAGCATGTCGGCGCAGATGGTGTAGTCACGCATGTCGGCGGCAAAGCCAAGCGCCACGTTGGCCTCCACGGTATCGGCCCCCTGATCCTGCAGATGATAGGCCCGGATCTTGTTGAGCAAGCCGATGCCTCGCCCTTCTTGACGGACATACAGCAGGACGCCGCGGCCCGCCTTGGCGATGTTTTCCAGAGCGGCCTGCAATTGGAAGCCGCAGTCACAACGCAGACTGAACAGGGCATCCCCGGTCAGACACTCGGAATGAATGCGTCCCAGCACGGGTTCGCCGTCTGCGATATCGCCCATCACCAGCGCGGCATGATCCTTGCCTGTGCCGGTTTCCTGAAAACCAACCAGCGTGAAAGTGCCCCAGGGGGTCGGCAACTTGGATTTGGCCACGAGGGTAACGCTGCTCATATGGTTGCTCCTGACTACAGCTGCTTAAAAAAGGGCGGCCAGTTTAGCGCGCATTGTCCGGAACAACCATAAGAACAAAACCTTGCGTGAGAAGTGGGTTAACCCGATTGGTCAGAATAGGTGCAATCACGACGACTTTTGCGCAATTGTGTGCCCTGACAACTGCCAGAGACGGCGCATTCGGGTATAATCGGCGCCCATTAACCCATCCCGACAGGGATGTGTGCAACCAGTCAAGATGCCGAGTGCGCAGGAGAAACGTTATGGCTCAGATGGCCCCCGTGATGACTATTGATGGCCCAAGTGGAGCAGGAAAAGGCACCTTGTGCCAGTTGCTGGCTGAAAAACTGGGCTGGCACCTGCTCGATTCCGGTGCCATCTACCGGGTGCTCTCCCTGGCAGCCCTGCATCACGATGTGGAGCTCGATTCCGAAGCCGCATTGGTTCCCCTGGCCGCCAATCTGGATGTGCAATTCCAGGTAGAAGGGGCGCTGGTCAAGGTGATCCTCGAAGGGGAGGATGTTTCCCGTACCATTCGTACTGAAGAAGTGGGCAACGCGGCCAGCAAAATCGCGGCGTTTCCCCGGGTACGTGAAGCCCTGCTGCGCCGTCAGCGTGCATTCCGCCAAGCCCCCGGTCTCATCGCCGACGGTCGCGACATGGGTACAGTGGTTTTCCCCGAGGCGGATGTGAAGATTTTCCTCGACGCCAGCGCCGAGGAGCGGGCCCAGCGCCGCTATAAGCAGTTGCAAGATAAGGGCTTTGATGTTAACTTTGAGCGTCTTTTAACCGAGATTCGGGAACGTGACGATCGCGACAGAAATCGCGCCGTCGCTCCCCTGAAACCCGCGGAAGATGCTCTTGTTGTAGACTCAACGTCCATGACCATAGATGAAGTGCTGGCAACGGTGCTTGCCTATGCAGAGCAACAACTTGGTGATGTCAGCGCAAACTGATGTCAGTCGTCTGCACCAAGGATGGCGCAGATAATTTAAAACAACCCCGCTTGTGCCGGATTGCAAGTGGATGTTTCATTTGTGACATAAACAATGATCGAATCTTTTGCTCAACTCTTTGAAGAGTCCCTGAATGCCGTTGAAACCCGTCAAGGTTCCATCGTCAAGGGCACTGTCGTTGCTATCGAGAACGGTTTCGTACTGGTTGATGCCGGTCTGAAATCCGAGTCTGCTATCCCGGCTGAAGAATTCAAGAACGCCATGGGCGAGCTGGAAATCAACGTAGGTGACTCCGTTGACGTGGCTCTGGACTCTATCGAAGATGGTTTCGGCGAAACCAAGCTGTCCCGCGAAAAAGCCAAGCGCCACGAAGCCTGGCTGCAGCTTGAAAAAGCTTACGAAGAGCAAGCTACCGTTATCGGTATCATCAACGGCAAGGTCAAGGGTGGTTTCACCGTTGAGCTGAACGGCATCCGTGCCTTCCTGCCGGGTTCTCTGGTTGACGTGCGTCCGATCCGTGACACCGCTCACCTGGAAAACAAAGAACTCGAGTTCAAAGTCATCAAGCTGGACCAGAAGCGCAACAACGTTGTTGTTTCCCGTCGTGCCGTGATCGAGACCGAGAACACCTCCGAGCGTGAAAGCCTGCTGGCCAACCTGCAAGAAGGTCAAGAAGTTAAGGGTATCGTCAAGAACCTGACCGACTACGGTGCATTCGTAGATCTGGGCGGTGTTGACGGCCTGCTGCACATCACCGACATGGCGTGGAAGCGCGTTAAGCATCCTTCCGAAATCGTCAACGTTGGCGACGAGATCGCTGTCAAGGTTCTGAAGTTCGACCGCGAGCGTACCCGTGTATCCCTGGGCCTGAAGCAGCTGGGCGAAGATCCCTGGGTTGCTATCGCCAAGCGTTACCCGGAGACCACCCGTCTGTCTGGCCGCGTGACCAACCTGACCGACTACGGCTGCTTCGTTGAAATCGAAGAAGGCGTGGAAGGCTTGGTACACGTATCCGAGATGGATTGGACCAACAAGAACATCCACCCGTCCAAGGTTGTCAACGTTGGCGACGTGGTTGACGTGATGGTTCTGGACATCGACGAAGAGCGTCGTCGTATCTCCCTGGGTCTGAAGCAGTGCAAATCCAACCCGTGGCAGCTGTTTGCCGAAACTCACGCCAAGGGCGACCGTGTTTCCGGCAAGATCAAGTCCATCACTGACTTCGGTATCTTCATCGGTCTGGATGGCGGCATCGACGGCCTGGTTCACCTGTCTGACATCTCCTGGAACAACCAGGGCGAAGAAGCCGTGCGTGAATTCAAGAAGGGCGACGAGATCGAAGCCGTTGTTCTGCAAGTGGACCCGGAGCGTGAGCGCATCTCCCTGGGCGTCAAGCAGATCGAAGAAGACCCGTTCAATAAGTACCTGTCTGACAACAAGAAAGGTGCTATTGTGAAGGGCAAGGTTACCGAGGTTGATGCCAAGGGTGCCGTGATCGAACTGGCTGACGGCGTAGAAGGCTACCTGCGTGCCTCCGACGCTGCTAGTGACCGCGTAGAAGACGCCACTCTGGTGCTGTCTGTTGGTGACGAAGTTGAAGCCAAATTCATGGGCGTTGATCGCAAGAACCGTACCGTAAGCCTGTCTGTCCGTGCCAAGGACGAGGCTGACGAGCGTGTTGCCATCGACAGCCTGAACCAACAAGAAGAAGTTGTGTTCAGCAATGCCATGATGGAAGCGTTCAAAGCCGCCAAGGGTGAGTAATCCTTGATGCAAGAAAAGGGCGGCATTGCGCCGCCCTTTTTTATCTTGGCAAAATGATTATTGCATGTGATCGGGGAAGGAGATTTAACCTTATGACCAAATCAGATCTCATCGAACAACTGGCAGCCAGCCGCATGCATATGCCGGCCAAGGATGTCGAAGCCGCTATCAAGGAGATCCTTGAGCAGATGGCATCGACCTTGCAAAACGGCGACCGGATTGAAATCCGAGGATTTGGCAGTTTCTCGCTGCACTATCGTGCGCCCCGCGTGGGTCGCAACCCCAAGACCGGGGACAAGGTTGAACTGACCGGGAAATATGTCCCGCACTTCAAACCTGGCAAAGAGTTGCGCGAACGCGTCAACATCATCGAATAATGCAGAAAACGGCATACCTGAGTATGCCTTTTTCATTTTTATGTTCTGGAGTCTGCCCGTTGTCGGGTTTCTCACACTCTTTTCCCATTCGCGCTAGAGTCTGCCTGTGATTTTAAGGATAATCAGTCACTCATTCGCTACAGACAGGGAGCTCCCATGAAGCGTATCTTGGCCCTCATTCCACTGGTGCTGGTGTTTGTCCTGACCCTTGCCATCGGTTCTCAAAATGGTCAGCTGGTGCAGTTCAACTACTTGATCGCCCAGGGGGAGTTCTCGCTCTCCATGTTGCTGGGGTTCTTCTTCGCCGGCGGTTTTCTGCTGGGCTGGCTGGTATTTGGTCTGCTGTTCCTGCGTCTCAAACTGCAAAATCGCACCCTGAACCGAACCATGCGTCGTCAATCTCGCGAGTTGGAGCTTGCCCGGTCGACAACCAAGGAATAATGTCCCTCGATGCTTGAACTGCTTTTCCTGCTGTTGCCCATCGCCGCCGGTTATGGCTGGTACATGGGCCGCAGGAGTGTTCGCCAGGACACCCAGCAACAGAGTAACCAGTTTTCCCGCCAGTACGTGGCGGGCCTCAACTATTTGCTCTCTGACGAGTCGGACAAGGCGGTGGATCTCTTTATCCAGCTGCTGGAAGTCGACAGCGAAACCATCGAAACCCACCTCTCCCTCGGCAACCTGTTCCGTCAACGGGGCGAGGTCGATCGCGCCATCAAGATCCACCAGAACCTGGTCGCCCGTCAGCTGACCCGTGAGCAGCGTCAGCTTGCCTTGCAGGAGCTGGCCCGTGACTTTCTGGCTGCCGGATTGCTCGATCGGGCCGAAGCACTCTGGAAAGAGCTGTGTGATGACAGCGATTTCGAAGAGACGGCTCTGGCACAGCTCCTGATCATTCATCAGCAGTTGCGTGACTGGGACAATGCCATCGCCGTGGCGGTGCGTCTGCAGAAATTCCAGGGCAAGAAACTGGCCGAGCCCATTTCCCACTTCTATTGCGAACAGGCGGAGAGTGCCTTGCGCGATGGCGACAAGCCTGCGGGCATCGCCAAGCTCAAGCGTGCGCTCGGTGCCCACCCGGCCTGTGCCCGCGCCAGCCTGCGGCTGGCCGATCTGGCGATGGAGGAGGGCAGGTTCGAGGATGCGGCCAAGGAGCTCCTGCGGGTGTTCGAGCAGGACATCGACTTTGCCTCCGAAGCCATGCCAAAACTGCTCGAATGCTATCGCCAGCTTGGTCGCAGCCAGGAGCTGATCCCGCTGCTTGAAAAAGCGGTAGAGGATCATGCGGGGGTCAGCGTGACCCTGGCGCTGGCCAATCTGGTGGAGGCCCGCGATGGGTTGAGTCAGGCCCGTGCGCTGGTGCTGCGCCAACTGCGTCGCCACCCCTCCATGAAGGGGTTTTATCAGCTGGTCGGTTTCCAGTTGGCCAGTGCCGAGGAGGGGCCTGCCAAGGAGAGCCTGGAGCTGCTGCAACAGTTGGTCGGTGAGCAGATCAAGATCAAGTCGACCCACAAGTGCCGTCAGTGCGGCTTTGCCACCCATTCGCTGTTCTGGCAATGCCCTTCCTGCCGGCAGTGGGGCACCATCAAGCCGATCCGAGGGCTGGATGGGGAGTAAACGCCAGCGAGGCCAACACGCCCGGGCGAGCACGGATACCCAAGAATTTCAGATGCCAGCGTGCAACCGGGCCCCGGCTCTGCTGCGCCTGGCTGTGGCATAACAATCCATAGGAAGTGACATGCAAGACCCCAAAGTACTGGTCGCGCTGGATTATCAGCACGAAGCCGACGCCTTTGCCTTCATTGAGCAGATCTCACCGGCCCAGTGCCGCCTCAAAGTAGGCAAGGAGATGTTTACCCTGTTTGGTCCCCAGTTCGTTCGTCAACTGGTGGCCAAGGGGTTCGACGTCTTCCTGGATCTGAAATTTCACGACATTCCCAACACCGTCGCCAAGGCGGTGGCGGCCAGTGCGGAGCTGGGCGTCTGGATGGTGAATGTCCATGCCAGCGGTGGCGAACGCATGATGCGTGCCGCCAGAGAGGCGTTGCTGCCATACGGGGACAAGGCGCCCCTGCTCATCGGGGTAACCGTGCTGACCAGCATGGAGCAGTCCGACATGGCGCCCCTGGGTCTGGATGTGACGCCGGCAGAACAGGTGATCCGCCTGGCCACCCTTGCCAAGGCGGCCGGGCTGGATGGTGTGGTCTGCTCCGCGGAAGAGGCGAGTGTGCTGAAGGGGCTGCTGGGAGCCGAATTCAAGCTGGTGACGCCGGGCATTCGTCCGAGCGGATCGGCTGCCGGTGATCAGCGCCGCGTCATGACGCCGCTGGCAGCGGTGGAGGCGGGGGCGGATTATCTGGTGATCGGCCGTCCTATCACCCAGTCCTCGGATCCCGCCGCCGTGCTTGGGGCGATCAATGCCGAGCTTTGCCGGTAACGGCGTAATGGGCGAATGAGCGCAGGCCGGATCCCAGATCCGGCCTGCTGCATTTTGGCCGTGGGCTGGCCCTGCCTATAGGGAGTTCAGGAGTGGACGGCCTGGGTGTCCAGACGAATGGGGAAGAGGCCGAGCAGCAGGCCGGCGAGTGCGCCGATGAAGTGTGACTCGATGTGCACCCTGGCACCGATCAAGGCGGAGACAGGGCTCTCGCCGGCACTGTAAAAGTCCACACCGAGCTTGATGGCGACGCCCGCCAGCATCAGCCAGCCGGAGTGACGGCGAAAGCGGATGTCCTGCATGGCACCCCATACGAACAAGCCGTGCAGCAGGCCGGAGAGTCCCATGTACCACTGGGTTTGCGGGCAGCCCCACCAGATGCCGAGTCCGACCGCCGTTCCCAGCAGCAGCAACAGCACGGGCAGGCGCCATCCCGTCAGGTACTCCTGAAACAGGCTGTAGAGCACGGCCAGACCGCTCAGGTTGAGCAGCAGGTGCCATCCATTGGTGTGTGCCAGATTGCCTGTTATGATGCGCCACCCTTCGCCCTGGGCGATCAGGTCGCGATCGAAGGCGAGCTGATGATTTGGCACGGTGAAAAAGAGCAAGGCAGTGACGAGCGAAAGCGCGATGACCCAGAGCAGACCCGATTTTCCTGACAACATGAAGCAGCCCAACGACAAAGAGAGCCGATACTGTACACGCTGTACCCGGGCCCTCAAAGCGTGCCTGTGCGATTATATTCAGCGGGTGCCGAACCTGGCTGCGCTCCATATTCTGCAACACCCTGCCGAAGTAGGTCACCCCAAGGGGACGGCTGCGTTGCTGGCGGCGTCCCTGACCGATGTACGCATTCATGTGGGAGAGGATTTTTCCGACGACGAAGGGCTCAATGCCCTGCTTGCCGACCCCGCTGTCCAGTGCTACGTGCTGTGGCCCGATGAGGAGGCCCTGACCCTGATAGAGGCAAGGGAGCATCTCCTGAGAAGTGGGCGCACCGTGCGAGCCCACTTCATCCTCCTCGATGGCACCTGGCGCAAAGCCTATCGCATGTTGCACAGCTCGCCTGCACTGCTCGGGTTGCCGCGGATCTCCCTCGGCGCCATTGCTGGACAATATTCCATTCGCAAAAAGCCCTTTGAGGAGGCATTGTCCACCCTGGAAGCGGGCTACCATCTGTTGTCCCGGTGGGAAGGAGAGCCTGAGCGCTTCGCCCCGCTGATGACCCTGTTTACCCATTTGAACCGGCAGTGGCATGACTTTGCACAAGGCCGCCGCCGTTGAGTTGCCCAGAGGAGTGAAAAACATGAAAAAAGCCGTCGTGGTCTTCAGTGGTGGGCAGGACAGCACCACCTGTCTGGTGCAGGCACAGGCCCGCTATGACGAAGTGCATGCCATCACCTTCGATTACGGCCAGCGCCATCGGGCGGAGATTGACACCGCCCGCCATCTGGCGACGGCGCTCGGGATCGCCGCCCACAAGGTAATGGATGTGACCATGCTCGGGGAGCTGGCCATCTCTGCGCTGACCCGGGACGACATACCGGTGAGCTTCGAGCTTCAGGAGAACGGCCTGCCCAACACCTTCGTACCGGGACGCAACATCCTGTTCCTGACCCTGGCGGCCATCTATGCCTATCAGGTGGGTGCCGAAGCGGTGATCACTGGGGTGTGCGAGACCGACTTTTCCGGTTATCCCGATTGCCGCGACGACTTCGTAAAGGCGCTCAATCAGGCGGTCTCCCTGGGGCTGGATCGCCCCATCCGCTTCGAAACCCCCCTGATGTGGCTCGACAAGGCCGAAACCTGGGCGCTGGCGGATCATTACGGTCACCTCGATACCGTGCGTCACCAGACGCTCACTTGCTACAACGGAATCCAGGGAGATGGTTGCGGGGCCTGTCCGGCCTGCGAGCTGCGTCGCCGTGGCCTGGATCACTATCTGGCTGACAAGACCGGCATCCGTGCCAGACTTTACGAGAAGAGTGGACTGGGCGAGAAAAGCGGATCCTGAGCCTGTGCCTAGCCCGGGTTTGGGGTATAATCCGCCCCTTTTGCAGCAAGTCGTGACCAAGATGCACTACCCAATCAACGAGATCTTCCAGACCATCCAGGGGGAGGGGGTATTTACCGGCCTGCCCGCCATCTTCGTTCGCCTTCAGGGCTGCCCGGTGGGCTGCCCCTGGTGCGATACCCGCCACACCTGGGTGGTGGACCCCGAGCGTGAGGTGGCCCCTGGCGAGGTGCTCGATCGTTCCAATGAGTCCGACGGCTGGAGCAAGATGAGCACGGAAGATATCCTGGCCAGCTTTACCCGGCTCGGTTACCGGGCCCGTCACGTGGTGTTGACCGGTGGTGAGCCCTGCCTCTACGACTTGCGCGAGCTCTCTTCGGCCCTGGTGGCATCGGGTTATCAGGTGCAGATCGAAACCAGCGGGACCAGCGAGGTGCTGACCCATGAGCAGACCTGGGTGACTGTTTCCCCCAAGATCGGCATGAAGGGTGGGTTGCCGGTGCTGGTCTCTGCACTGGAGCGGGCCAACGAGATCAAGCACCCGGTGGCCACCGAGCACCATATCGAGGAGCTGGATGCCCTGCTGGCCACCGCCCGGCTGCGCCCCGATGTGATGATTGCGCTGCAACCCATCAGCCAGAAAGCCAGGGCCACGGAGCTGGCCATGGCGACCTGCATCGCCCGTAACTGGCGACTCTCCATCCAGACCCATAAATACCTGAATATCGATTGATATGGATGGACTCAGCGATGAGCGCATCTTGCTGATGCTGGCCAGCAAGATGCCTTACGGGAAATACAAGGGGCGGCGCATCATCGATATTCCCGAACCCTATCTGGTATGGATGGCGCGAAGCGGTTTTCCGGCCGGTATCCTGGGCCAGTCTCTGGCACTGGCCTACGAGGTAAAGCTCAATGGACTCGAGTCCATGATTATTCCCATTATTAACAGGATGTCAGAATGAGAATATATACAAGGCAAGGGGACAAGGGGCTCACGCGACTGGCCGATGGCACTTCCTTGGCCAAAGACGATAAACGTGTCGAGACCTATGGCGCCATCGACGAGCTGAATTCCCAAATAGGCTTGTTGATGGCTGAAATACCCGTCGGGGAGAGCACACTCCTGGCCGATCTCATATTGTTGCAGCAGGAGCTGTTTGATCTGGGCGGGGAGCTGGCATTTTCCAGTGAATCGCAAACGGATGCGCTGTGGCAGGTGAATGAGGCTTGGACGAACAGGCTCGAGCAACAGATCGATGCCTACAGTGCCGGGTTGCCGGTGCTGCGCAATTTTATTTTGCCGAGCGGTTCGCGGGCGGCGGCCCAGGCACATGTGGTGCGTACCCTGACCCGTCGCTGTGAGCGCCTGCTGCTTGGGTTGAGCCGCGTAGAGCGGGTGAATCCGGCCGTTTTGCCCTACCTCAACCGGCTGAGCGACTGGTTTTTCACCATCGCCAGATACCTGCTGGTATCGTCGGGTACCCCGGAGATCCTCTGGGTCAAGGCGGCTGACAGAGGCTGACCACCGCTCGAAGCAGCAATAAAAAACCTCGCCTTGCGAGGTTTTTTATTGCTGTGGAAAGGGGCCTGATATTGCAGTCAGATGGCAAAGGCTTCCACAGATTTGCCTTCAGCAACGGCCTTGGCAATGACCGAGGGCATGCGGCCCTGACCGGTCCAGGTTTTTTCCACGCCATTGTCAAGATAACGATATTTGGCGGGGCGGGGCGCACGTTTGCTGACCTTGGTATTCTCGGGAACCACGGTGTTGACCAATTCGGCGGGATCGATCCCTGCGGCCCTCAGCATTTCGGCATATTCGGCAATTTTCTTTTGATGCTCTTCACGGGCCTGGCGTTCGGCGGATTCATCTTGTCGACGTTCATCGACGATGGCGGAGAGCTTTTCCAAGCCTTCTTCCAGTTGTTCCAGCGTCAAATCGCGGCAAACTGCACGCAGGCTACGGATATTCAACAGCACTTTCAGAAATTCGTTCATATTGGCTACCACGCGAGCAAAATATTAAGGGAAGAACTGGTTTTTCGATAATTTATAGGGGTGTTTGGCACCAAGTCAAGCCTGCCCAAATAATTAATTAGGCTGATAAATTAAGTCTTGAAATAGATATGAAGGATATTTTTATCCGTTTGACGGGCCAGCATCTTCGAATGGGTTCATGTCAGATGAAAATATCGCCAGTAGAGTCTTTGATGAACCATTTGACTATCTTTGAAGATGTGGGTGCCACAGAAACCTTGAAATTTAATCAAAAAACTTGCTATCACCCGGCGGCTCGATAAAATGTGGCGCGAATACCTTTAAGTAGAGGCGCGCTGCCTATGAGTAACCGAGCGGAGGGTGATGCCTGCGATGCTCGATGAAAGGAGTCGGCGCCGAAGTGACCAGGCCATCATACCGGGTTGCTGGTTCTGCATCTAATAGGTGCAGGACTGCCATAGTCATCCACTATGGAGCGCTACCTGAAGGGGCTGAGGAGTATACCCTCCCCATGGGTTTTGTTTCTTTGATCCTCTCGGTAGATCTCCACCTGTTGTCTTTAGGTGCAAAGAGATCATGGACATCGTTCATTACGCCGACTCCGGTTGGTCCGTCGTTCCCCCCCTGCTGGCCGTTGCGCTGGCGATCATCACCCGCCGCGTCCTGGTGTCGCTGGGGGTGGGCATAGTCGCAGGCAGCCTGCTGCTCAACCAGTTTTCTCCCCTTGCGTCCCTGCATTACATGCTCGACACCGTGCTCAGGATCTTCTGGGTCGACGGTGCGCTCAATCGTGACAACGTCAACATGATCCTCTTCATGTTGCTGCTGGGCGGCCTCATCAGCCTGATGAGCGTCTCCGGTGCGACCCGGGCGTTTGCCGAGTGGGCGGAGCGCCGCGCCAAGACCCGCAAGGGTGCCAAGTCCCTGACCGGTCTGATGGTGTTCGCCTTCTTCATCGACGACTTCTTCCACAGTCTGTCGGTGGGGGCCATCTGCCGTCCGGTGACCGATCGCTTCCAGATCTCCCGCGCCAAGCTGGCCTATCTGCTGGACTCCACCGCCGCGCCGGTCTGCGTGCTGATGCCGGTCTCCTCCTGGGGGGCCTACATCATCGCCCTCGTCGGCGGCATCATGGCGGCTCATGGTCTGACCGACCAGAGCCCCATCTCCGCCTTCGTCGAGATGATCCCCATGAACCTCTATGCGGTGTTCACCCTGATCATGGTGCTGGTGGTGATCGCCTTCCAGCTCGACATCGGCCCCATGCGTCAGCATGAGCAGTGGGCATTGGAGGGCAAGCTGTGGGACGAGTCCAAGGGGCGCCCCATCGGGCTCGACATGGAGAGCCCGGAGGAGAGCAATGGCGGCATGATTGACATGGTGCTGCCCATCCTGACCCTGACCTTGGCCACCGTCTATTTCATGATTGACTCCGGGGCTGCGGTGCTGGCCGACAAGGGGCTGCCGTTCAGCGTGCTCGGCTCCTTCGAGAACACCAATGTCGGCTCCTCCCTGGTCTATGGTGCCCTGTGCAGCCTGGTGGTCTCCATCGGTCTGGCCATGCGCCTCAAGCTGGGGGCAAGCAACTGGATGAAAGCGGCTCCGCAGGGGATCATGGCCATGCTGCCCGCCATCAACATCCTGCTGTTCGCCTGGACCATCGGCGCCGTGGTGCGCGATGTGGAAACCGGCAAATACCTGGCCTCCCTGGCCAATGGCAATCTGCCGGTGGAAGTGCTGCCCGCCGTGGTTTTCGTGCTCTCCTGCGCCATGGCGTTTGCCACCGGCACCAGCTGGGGTACCTTCGGCATCATGCTGCCGCTGGCCGGCGACATGGCGGCCGCCAGCGACATCAGTCTGATGCTGCCCATGCTGGCCGCCGTACTGGCAGGGTCCGTGTTCGGGGATCACAGCTCCCCCATCTCCAGCACCAGCATCCTGTCTGCCACCGGGGCCGGTTGCCATCACATCGATCACGTGATGACCCAGCTGCCCTATGCCCTGGCCATCGCCTTTGGCGCTGCGCTCGGCTACCTGGTGATGGGGCTGATGCACTCCGCGCTGGCCGGTTTCACCGTGAGCGGGCTCTGGTTCCTGATCTTCTCCGGTTACCATTTGCGCAAAGCCCGGGCGTATAGCGCCGTGGCAGTTGCATAAGAGAACAAGGGGCCTGCGGGCCCCTTGGTTTTGGCAGGGGCTTTGGTTAGCATGCGCCCCATCACTCCCGTTTCGGAACCCCATCATGGCTTCACTGCACTACAAATTTGCCACCATGAACTCAGGCAAATCGACCCAGCTCATCCAGGCCCACTTCAACTATCTGGAGCGTGGCATGTATCCGCTGGCCATGACGCCCGCCATCGACGATCGCTTCGGTGCCGGCGTCATCAGTGCCAGGGTCGGTCTTGAGCTGAAAGTGGAGGTGTTCAGCGACAGCTGCGATCTCTTCGAGATGGTCAAGGCGCGCCACGCAAAGCGGCACATCGATGTCTTCATCGTTGACGAGGCGCAGTTCCTGACCCGTGAGCAGGTCTACCAGCTCGCCCGCATCGTCGACGAGCAGGACATTCCGGTGATTGCCTATGGTCTCAAGACCGATTTTCGCGGCGAACTGTTTCCCGGCTCCTACCACCTGCTCTGTCTGGCGGACAAGTTCGAGGAGCTAAAAAGCATCTGCTGGTGCGGCAACAAGGCCCACATGAACTCGCGGGTCAACGAGGCGGGGCAGGTGATGCGCGACGGTGAGCAGGTGGAGATCGGCGGCAACGATCGCTATGTGTCGCTCTGCCGCAAGCACTATCTGGAAGGGCGGGCCTTCAAGTAACCCGTGGCTGGCTCGTGCAGCCTGGACATCAAAGAGGGCGCCCATCTGGCGTCCTCTTTGTCTATGGGAGTCAGTCGATCTCGATGTCGACAGGGGCGATGATGGGGTCGGCCGCCGGCAGGCGGTGGAAGAGCTGGCGAAAATGCTGTTGTACCCGGCCTATGTCCACCAGGGACATGCCGGAGGCGAAGCCGAACCAGACGTAGAGCCCGGTGAGGTCGCGAAACATGGGAGGGAGGTAGCGGGGGGCGTCGATGAGCCCCTCCAGATAGTGCTGATAGAGCACGGGGATGTCGTCCAGGGTCACCTTGCCGACGAACAGCATGGGCAGGATCTCCGGCACCCCCTCCAGCACGGCGCTGCGAATGAAGTTCACCGTCTCCACATAGCCCTTCACATAGGAGAGATCCTTGGTAAAGCAGGCGCCCCCCTCGACCATGCCTCCGCGAAACACCCGCTGGGTGATCTTGTAGGCGTCGTGCTCGCTGGCCCCCTTGGCCACGAAGTGGCGGAACACCTCGATGAAATCGGCGCCACGCTCCGCCATGTCGATGGCCATGACCCGATCCGAGATGCGCTTGGCCCTGTCCGGGAAGGAGCTGAACGTGAGGGTCTCGATGAGTACTGCCAACCCCTCCTGACAGGCGGTGATGCGGGGCGAGCCGGCACCGAGCCAGGTGGCGTAAGATTGCTGGCGGCCGTTGAGGGTGGTGCCGACGTGAACCCAGCCTTCGTGTACCTCCAGCACCTGCAGATCGAGTTCCGAGAAACGGGCGTGGGAGTTGAGCTTGATGTAATCCCCCCCGGCGGCGGCATCGGAGACGATGCCATCGCTGAGCTTGACCTGGACTGTGCCGTCGCTGAAGTAGCTCGACAGCTTGCCTTGCAACCTCGCCACCGCGGCTTCCCCCTCGAACTCCTTGGGGTAGGGGCGCACCAGATGGCGGGCGCCGGGCAGGGAGAAGATGTCGCACAATCTGGCCCCCAGCTCCTTCAGGGTCTTGCGATCCCCGCGCAGGTGATCGCTTGCCGAGCCGTAGAGCCGCTGACTGTAGCGCTGAAAGTCCGGCTGCCCGCGCTGGCGCAGCATCTCGATGACCACCATGTACTGATCCACCGTCTCTTGCAGGATCCGGCCGAGATCGTCCTGGGGGCCGAGGCGCCGGCGGATCCTGTCCCTCAACTCCTTGAGCTCAAGGTACTTGTTGCGGGGATCGAACCCCAGGGGGAGGGATTCATAGAAGTGCCTGTCGATGGCGGGCAGTGCCTTGCCGCCACTTGCCAGAAAGTCGCTTTGCAGGTGACGGGGCCATTTGATGGCATCCAGGATGCGGATGGGTTTTTGCAGGGCGAGCAGTTCATCCGAGAGGGATTTGAGGTGCAGGCGATACTTTTCTTGGATGGTCATCGGGCTCTTTGGAGGCGAGTGCGCTACGAGAATGGCTGAGTATAGGCACAGGGCCTGTCAAAAAGAAGCGAGACGACGGGGATCCGGCCTGTGTGCTTTTGGTTGTCTGAAAATTGGTTTAGACTGCGCCCCTTGATCTCTACCGTGTCGTGAAAATGATGAATATCCCCAGCTCTGAAATGATAATGCGTTGGTTGCAACAGGCCCGGATCGAGCACTATGTGTGCGATCAGTGTCATGGCATCCACATGGTCTCCCTGCAGTCCGTCGAGGGCATCCAGGAGAGCCGGATCTTCGTGGAAGAGGAAGGGCTGCTGTTCTCATCCGAGCTGGAGGTGCGCCCCTCATCGCTACTGCCCCTGGTGGCCGAACTGGGTCGTCTCAACATGCAATATCCGTCCCTCAAGGTGTTCCTCGACATCATCGATGACAACCTGCCACGCCTCGTTGTGGGTCACACCGTCTTTACCAAGGCGGGTCTCACCGTCGAGCAGTTCCTGCTGTTCGTTGAAAGCACCACGGCAGCCACCCATGAAGTGGTTTCCGAATGTGAACGCCTTGGCTTCCTCAATCTGCCGGAAATCCAGGTCGCACCGGAATCCGTTCACTGACTTCAGCACCTGAACTGTGCGTTTAATGTGCGAACGGTTCGCTGCGGCTAAAAAGCCGTTGACGGCGGCGGGGCTTTCCCCTAAATTACGCCCCGTTCCGGCGCAACAGCGCAGTGAACCCGTGTTGGCTGAACACGTTAAACCACAGACCAAAATTTGGTGGGATGTCCGAGTAGCTGCCCACCGACGAAGTCGGCAAGAAAGCACGCGTAGCGTGCTCCGAAAGCCACTTCAAAGAAGTAAAAATTTGGTGAGGTGTCCGAGTGGCTGAAGGAGCACGCCTGGAAAGTGTGTATACGGCAACGTATCGAGGGTTCGAATCCCTCCCTCACCGCCAAATAAAACAAAAGGCCCTGTCGCAAGACGGGGCCTTTTGTTTTTCCGGTAGCCGGCAATCTGGTCTCTACCCGGTATCGACAGGCGGGTGGACTAGCCCGCTTGGACAGCCGAAGGCTGCCCGCAGGGCGAGCGCCAGGGATGGTGCGAGTCAATCCCGACCCAGCACCAAATTAGAAAAACCGACCTCAGGGTCGGTTTTTTGCTTTCTGAGCCAGCCGTACACACCCTTATTCCCGTCACGGTGTTATCTCTTCAGCTTGGAGATAGAGGGGACATTTCTGTACTTGTACTCCCGGGGCAGCCCTTAGTCGACAGGCAGCTCATCCGTTGCCATCTCATAGGCATCAAATTGCTCGGCAGGGATCGCCACGCGGCCCGGTTTCACAAACAGGGTCGCGATGGAAGGTGCGTTCAGCAATGACGACAAGATGGAATCCCTGGCGTCTACCCCTTCCTGCAATACAGTGAGCTGGACTACCGACAGTACGCCGTCCTCATGAGCCATTTCGAGGCATACGGCTGCACCGTGATCGCGGCACCATGTGCTCAGGCGCCTTGGGGGCGAAGCGTACAAATACGCTCACCCTCTGCTGGCATCGCGGGACTTGCTGATCCCATGGAGGGGTTGCTCACCGATAACCTGATATTGCGTGCCACTAATAGACACAATGACATTCGCTAAAAATTTAGGCTCCATGCAGAGCCTAAATATTCCTTCTCTCATCGAAGCCATGGGCAGATACGCGAAAATCTTGCCGGCGTGATTGTGATAGTAATCACAGTTCGAGCGTTTAGATTTATCCTTCCTCGACCGGGTCACTCCTTTTGTTACACTGCGTGACATCATCCTGAATAAGGACGCGGCTGCGCTCGGTGAATTACCATGTTTAATAATCAGTTGGTCTCAACATTAAATGCCTTCGAGTTCAAGGTATATAACTATGTAATAAAGAACCATCAGACGGTTATCTATATGACGGTCAGGGAATTGGCCGAAGCCTGTGATGTGTCGACCGCCACCATATTGCGATTTTGTAAGAAGATGAATTGCAGCGGTTATGCGGAATTCAAAGCCTATCTAAAAATGAATGCCGAGAAGCGCGGCGAAATATCGCTGCCACACGGTGCCAACGAGTTCCTCTCTTTTTTCAAGAGCATCAACAATGACGAATTCGACGCCTTGATCGCGAGCGCCGCCGAGCAGATCGCGGGGGCCGAGCGGGTGATCTTCGTGGGGGCGGGCAGCTCGGGCACGCTGGGGCGCTACGGGGCGCGCTTCTTCTCCAACATCGGCAAGTTCAGCAACCACATCGATGATCCCTACTACCCGGTCAACACCGACATGTACAAACAGGCGGTGGCGATCGTGCTCTCGGTCTCCGGGGAGACCACCGAGATAATCAAGTTGGCGAAGCAGTTTCTGTTTCATCACTGCAAGCTCATCACTATTACCAGCAATAATAAATCCACCCTGGCCCAGATGGCGGATTTCAATATTTCATATCATGCGGCCAGGCTGGTGGTCGACAATGAATATGATATTACCACCCAGGTGCCGGTGATTTATATCATCGAATCCATCGGTCGCCAGTTGGCAAACAAGATAAGTGCCGAGGTGTCACAGGGTGTGTCTTTTATGTAACAAGTAACAAAGCGGGTATTTTGTTATATCGTGACAAGGATGAATGCTTTCCCTACCATCGATTCATAACATTTGAATTGTTTCGATATTAATTAATAAATGGCAGGGAAGGATCATTATGGCAATAAACTATGCGGACTCGGCGAAACAGATCGTCGAGTTGATTGGTGGTGACAGCAACGTCATCAGCGTCACCCACTGTGCCACCCGGCTGCGGTTTGTCCTAAAAGAGATGGGACGGGTCGACAAGGAGGTGTTGAAACGGGTGCAAGGGGTCATCACCGTCATCGAGTCCAGCGGTCAGCTGCAGGTGGTGATCGGCAACCACGTCGGGGATGCCTATCGGGAAGTGCAAAAACGGGTGCAGATCGACGAAAACGCCGTGGTCGACGCCCCCAAGGTGGGTATGGTGAACCACCTGATGGACATCATCTCCAGCATCTTCGCCCCCTTCCTCTACCCACTGGCCGCCTGCGGCGTGTTGCAGGGGCTCATCTCCTTCTTCGCCGCCATCGGCTGGATGGACACCGCCAGCGGCACCTTCCGCATCCTCAACTTCGTCTCCTGGACCGGCTTTACCTTCCTGCCGGTGATGGTCGCCTTCACCGCGGCCAAGAAGTTCAACGTGAACCCCTTCACCGCCGTGATCGCCGCCTGCGCCCTGGTGTCGCCCGATTACATGAACATGCTGACCGCGAACAAAATCATCCTGGCAAACTCCGCGGATCCGGCGGTGCAAGCGCTGATGCAGTCGGCGATGGAGAACCCGGCCATCAACGAGGCCATCGTCAACCTGGTGGGGGTTCCCCTTAACAGCGCGCCGCTCAGCTTCCTCGGTCTGCCGGTGCAGTACCTGAGCTACACGGCCTCGGTGATCCCCATCATCCTGATGGTGTGGGCCATGTCCTATGTGCAGCGCTTCTTCGAGCGGATCCTGCCGGTGGTGGTACGCAACCTCTTCACCCCCATGTTCTGCCTCGCCATCATGGTGCCCCTGACCCTGCTGGCCTTCGGCCCCATCGGCAACCTCATCGGCGGCGCCATCGGTGGCATCTACAACACCCTCTATCACCTGAGCCCGTCCATCGCCGGCTTCGTGGTGGGGGCTGTCTGGACACCCCTGGTGACCCTCGGCGTGCACTGGGGCATCACCCCGGTGACGGTGGGCAACTACGCCACCCTGGGCTATGACACCTTTACCGGCCTGCAAGCCTCCGCCGTGTTCGGCATCGCCGGCGCCGTGTTCGGGGTCTACTTCAAGGCCAAGGATCCCGAGCTGAAAAGCGTGACCCTCTCGGCCGGCGTGACCGCCCTGTTTGGCATCACCGAACCCGCCATCTACGGGGTGGCCCTGCGCTTCAAACGCCCGCTCATCTGCGGCTGCCTGGCCGGTGCCATCGGTGGTACGGTCGCGGGAGCCTTCAACGCGGTCTCCTGGAGTTACTGCATCCCCGGCATCGCCGTGCTGCCGGTGTTCTTCAAAGAGGGCCACATGGCGCAGTTCCTGGGCTTCCTGCTCTCCATCGGCGTAGCCTTTACCCTGGGCGTCATCTTCTCCTGGATGGCGGGCTTTCAGACAGATGCCGAAATAAGCCAACCCCAGCCGCTGACATCCAAAGCCGTATAAGGAGCGACAAGTCATGAACAACGCATTACCGAAAGACTTTCTGTGGGGGGGGGCGGTCGCCGCCCACCAGGTAGAAGGGGGCTGGGATCAGGGCGGCAAGGGGCTCAGCATCGTCGATGTGCTCACCAGCGGCGCCCACGGGGTGGAGCGCGTCATCACCGACAAGATTGAGGCCGGTCATCGCTACGCCAACCACGAGGCGGTGGATTTCTACCACCGCTACAGAGACGACATCGCACTGTTTGCCGAGATGGGCTTCAAGTGTTTTCGCACCTCCATCGCCTGGTCGCGCATCTTCCCGCTGGGGGATGAGGCCGAGCCGAACGAGGCGGGGCTGCGTTTTTATGACGACATGTTCGACGAGCTGCTGCGCCACGGCATCGAGCCTGTCATCACGCTCTCCCACTTCGAGATGCCGAACCACCTGGTGACCCAATACGGCGGCTGGAAGAGCCGCACCGTGCTGGACTGCTTCGTGCGCTTTAGCGAGGTGGTGCTGCGCCGCTACCAGCACAAGGTCAAATACTGGATGACCTTCAACGAGATCAACAACCAGCGCAACTGGAAGGTGCCGCTGTTTGGCTACTGCTGCTCCGGGGTCATCTACAACCAGGAGCCGAACCCGGAAGAGTGTATGTACCAGGTGCTGCACCATCAGTTCGTGGCGAGCGCCAAGGTGGTCAGTCTGGGCCATGAGATCAACCCGGGCTTGCAGATCGGCTGCATGCTGGCCATGGTGCCCCTCTACCCCTACTCCTGCCACCCGGACGATGTGATGTATGCGGAAATCGCCATGCGCGAGCGCTTCCTGTTCGGGGACGTTCACATGCGCGGCCATTACCCCGCCTATATCCGCAAGGAGTGGCAACGCAAGGGCTATGAGATTGTCATGGAAGCGGGGGATGAGGAGACGCTGCGGGCGGGCTGCGCCGATTACATCGGGCTGAGCTACTACATGAGCAACGCGGTGCGGGCCCACGGCGCCGGCACGGGCACCGCCTTGTCGGGCTTCGAGGGCAGTGTACCCAACCCCCATGTGAAGGCCTCAGAATGGGGTTGGCAAATCGACCCGGTGGGGCTGCGTTACACCCTGAACCTGCTCTATGGCCGCTACGAGAAGCCGCTGTTTATCGTCGAGAACGGCTTCGGGGCGCGGGATCAGAAAGACGAGCGGGGAGAGATAGACGATGACTACCGCATCGCTTACCTGCGCGCCCATATCGAGCAGATGAAGCTCGCCATCGTCGAAGACGGGGTGGATGTCATGGGCTACACCCCCTGGGGATGTCTCGACTGCGTTTCCTTCACCACAGGGGAGTACAGCAAGCGCTACGGCTTTATCCACGTGGACAAGAACGACGACGGCAGCGGCAGCTTTGCGCGCAGCAAGAAGCGCAGCTTCGACTGGTATCGCCAGGTCATCGCCAGCAACGGCGGGACACTATAACTGGGTGATTCAATATGCTGCCTTGATTAAATAAAACCTGTTATTGATACCGCAAAGTGCCATTTAACTATGTGGCTATGCAGGTTTTTTAATGTAAAGGCAGTGTAATATCTTCCCCTGACAAGGCTGGTGTGACATGTCGACACTGAGTTGTCGAGCCGTGGATCCCGCCCTTATCCGCAATAAGAAAAACCGACCTGATGGTCGGTTTTTTGTTTTGGCTGTTCTGCCTGGTACCGCTCAGACGCTGCCTTAGTTTGCCATCCCCCCTCGGATTTTGTCTGCCAGCCAGCGCGGTGAGCCCATGTGCCTTATTTCACCGCTATTTCACTACTTCCAGCACCGGCATCGGGTACTTGCCTTCGCGAATGGCTTTGTTCGGCCCATACAGCCGCATGATGATGTAGGCATCCTTCTCCGGAATGGGCAGCCAGTTCGGGTTGCTGGCATCCCCCTTGGCACTGAGCTCTATGGTGTACATACCATCCGGGCCCGGCTTGAGGGTGCGATCCCCACGGCTGTGGCGGTTGATGGTGTTATGGGCCATCAGCTTGTTATCCGTGCCGTAGACGGTGAAGGACCAGAACTGGCTGACCTCGGGCGCCTTGAAATGCATGCGGTATTGCTTGCCGTTGGCGCCGTTGATGCTCTGGCCATCGGATCCCTTGAGTGCCTGTAGATAGACGGACTCTTCCGGCGGTAGTCCCCATTGTCCGATCAGGGTGCCTTCGGCGAACAGATCGCGCTTCTGGTTTTGAAGCTCAGCCCGGGTGCCGAGCAGCCCTTCCGAGCTGGTCATCTTGGGCAGGAGCGCGTTGAGATAGGCCAAGCCCTGTTTCTCGCCTTGCTTCGCCGCGGCCATTTGCGCCGCGCTCAGCTTGGTGTTGCAGGGCGCGAGGCCCGTCTCCTTGTACTGCGCCAGCCAGTGCTTGTCGGCGGTGCCCATGTCCCCCTGACACAGCACGAAGTTGACCCGCTGCAACCAGTTGGTGCTCGCCGGATCCGGCCACTGGTGCTCGGTGGCTTTGGGCCCAGGCTGGCCGAGATAGGCCGACAGGGTGCGCACGTTCCAGTCATCCATGTAGCCAAGGGCGACCTTCTCGTCGTCCTTGCTGGTGGCCATGATGCGGCCCATCACTTTGAGGATGTCGGAGTCGACGCGGATCACCTCGGTGACGCTGGCCGGCGTCTCGCCTTTCCAGCTACGGGAGGCAAACATGAAGTGACCCCCCTTGGTGCCGTGGGTGCGGGAGCCGATCATCGAGGTGGTGTAATGGCCCATGTCCATGGTGTGCAGGATCCAGTAACGGCCCTTGTCCATGTCCGGCACGCTGATGATCACCGGCTCCGCACTGAGATCCAACCAGCCCTGCAGGTGCAGGGTATCGTTGTTGATGGTCGGGTGATCGGTGTAGGTATCGTCCGCCAGGTGGCGAATGTTCTGGAAGCGGTTCAGCGGGGTGTCGGTCTTGACCGCCGTTTCATAGAAGAACTTGTAGGCCTCATCCATGGAATAGCCGTAGATATAGGCATCTTGTGCCATTTTATCAGTGATTTGTGCCATGGCAGGCATGGCTGCGATACATAACACTGCCGCAAGGGATAGCTTTCTCATAAGTGCTCCACTCCTGTTCATGGTTTATGCGCGCTCGAAATCCGCCAGCTTGAAGGTCTTGTGGTTTAATTCGTCGGTCGGGCCATAGAAACGCATGGCCGGCAGCGGGCGTTTGCCACTGGTCGGGATCCAGTTGTTTTCCTTGCCTGGCGGGGCGGTCGGGCCCACGTAGAGGGTGATGCTGCCGTCCGGATTCTTGGCCATCTTGTCGAGATCGTAGGAGGAGAGGGTGGTGCGCCCGCTCTCGCTGTAGATAAAGGACATGGTGTCGCGGTTGTAGACCGTCAGTGCCCAGAACTGCTTGACCGGCATCTTGGCCGGGATGGTGAGCTTGTAGAGCTGACCGGCTTCCAGCAGTTTGCCGTTGTTGTCCGCGAGGCACATCAGGTACTGGGTGGCCGGGGTATCGCTCAGCGCCTTGGGCATATAGGTACACCAGAAGTACTCGGCGGCGCGATTGATGAGGTCGATGCGATCCTCATAAGTGAAGGTGAAGGTCTTGTTGTCATCGCTCTGCAAGAGGGAGGCGTAGTGCCTGTCAGGCCAGTAGCGTTTCTCCTTCGGGAAATTGTCATACCAATGCTGCATGTAGAACCAGGCATCGATGGCCGCCTGGCGCATCGCCTTGCGGGTTTTCTCATCCGGGTTGAATGAGGTGCCGCGACCTATGCCAAGGGAGGTGAGCATCCCCATCATCACCTTGTCCTGCTCGCGCACGGGTTCGACGCTGGCCACTGCATGCAGGTCGTCGAAGTGACGCTCGTCGTAGTAGGGCAGGGTCGGGTAGCGCTTGTTGCCCGGATCGACGAAGCGCTGGGTCGGCGGATTGCTCGCCTCGGAGAGAGAGTACATGCGCAGGCGCTTGGAGTAGTGATAGGCATCGTTCGTCGACTTGCCGGGCGCTGGCACAGAGCGAAAGGCAAACGCCACGCGATAATTCGGGGAAGGAACATGCAGATAGCCGGCCGGGATCGGCTCGCTGTAGCCGGGGGGCGTCAGCAAAAACTTGCCGCCCTTGCCTTGGTCGAGCCCTGCCGGGCCCACATCCGCGATGGTGAATTGCCAGGCATCGACAATCTGCCCATACAGGCTGCCATCCGGGCCCGCAGCGGGCACTTCCAGCACGGTGGGGCCGTGTTGCAAGTCGGTGAAGGCCGTGATGTAGGGGGTGGTGCTGTTGGCCGTGATGGCCTCGAGATGCGGGGTGGCAGGCTTGGCATAGGCGATGATGTCGTTGTCTTTGAGACCCAGATTGTCGAAGGCGGCGCGCCGGAAGCTGTAGATGGCGACCGCCGGCATGTTCCACAAGACAGCCTCGAAGGCCCGCTGGTACTTGATCTGGTACTCAAAATCTTCGACCGAGCTGACGGAGCCCGCTGGCGGCAGGCCACTCTCGGTTTCACCTGGTTGGCCGGCGCCATGGCGCAGTGGTGTCTTCAGTGACAACCCTTCGGCAAACGCCGGAGTCGGAAGTCTCAATGTCGTCAGACCGACGGCGGATCCCAGTGCTAGCTTGTAAAACTCTCTGCGTGTAATTGGCATTTAAACATCCTTGCTGATGTGGGTCGCTTCAATTCTATCCCGATGACTATAGAAGGATTCTTGTGAAGACTCGGGCCTGAGTGTCATACGTGAACATTTCATGGGACGGCGATCATGTCCACTCATTGAAATGGGGTTGTGCCCATGAAGGTGAGCGCGTCAGGCCCTGCTGGGGTATTTCCTGGTTTCCCGGGGCTGGGGGCATTGGCCATCTCCCCTTGCGGGTTGGTCGATGGCAGCACTCAAAGGGGAGGGATGGGACTCCCCTTTAGCATCGATAAAAAAGCCCGGTAGTGATACCGGGCTTGGTGGTCGAGCAGTGCTTTAGCCTCAGGCGAGGTCGAAGCGATCCAGATTCATCACCTTGGTCCAGGCCGCCACGAAGTCCTTCACGAACTTCTCCTTGGCATCCGCACTGGCGTAGACCTCCGCCAGGGCGCGCAGCTGGGAGTTGGAACCGAACACCAGATCGACCCGGGTTCCGGTCCACTTCACCTTGCCGCTCTGGCGATCACGGCCTTCATAGACTCCCTGGCTGCCCGCCGCCGGCTTCCACTCCGTGCCCATGTCGAGCAGGTTGACGAAGAAGTCGTTGGAGAGGGTACCCGGGGCGGCGGTAAAGACCCCGTGGCAGTTGCCCGCGTTGGTGCCGAGCACCCGCATGCCGCCCACCAGTACCGTCATCTCGGGGGCACTCAGGGTGAGCAGCTGCGCCTTGTCGATCAGCATGGTCTCCGCGAAGCCCGCGCACTCGCCCGCGTAGTTGCGAAATCCATCGGCGAGGGGCTCGAGCACCGCGAAGGAGTCCACATCGGTCTGGGCCTGGGAGGCATCCATCCGGCCCGGAGTGAAGGGCACGGTCACGGCGACACCGGCTCTCTTCGCGGCCTGCTCGACCCCCACGCCGCCCGCCAGCACGATGAGGTCGGCGAGGGATACCCGCTTGCCGCCGGTGGCGGAAGCGTTGAAGGTCTGCTGTATCCCGTCGAGGGCCTGAAGCACCTTCGCAAGCTGGGCAGGCTGGTTCACGGCCCACTCCTTTTGCGGAGCCAGGCGGATGCGGGCACCGTTGGCGCCGCCACGCTTGTCGGAGCCACGGAAGGTGGACGCGGAAGCCCAGGCGGTCGACACCAGCTCGGCTACGGACAGGGAGGCCGCCAGGATCTTCTCCTTGAGCAGGGCCACGTCCTTGTCATCGATCAGGGGATGATTGACGGCGGGGATGGGGTCTTGCCAGATCAGCTCCTCTTTGGGTACCTCCGGCCCCAGGTAGCGGGCGATGGGGCCCATGTCACGGTGGGTCAGCTTGAACCAGGCGCGGGCGAAGGCATCGGCGAAGGCCTGCGGATCCTCGTAGAAGTGGCGGGAGATCTTGCCAAACTCGGGGTCAAAGCGCAGGGTCAGGTCGGTAGTGAGCATGGTCGGCTTGTGGAACTTGCCCGGGATGTGCGCATCGGGAATGATCTCCGGGGCATCCTTGGCCACCCACTGCTTGGCGCCGGCTGGCGACTTGGTCAGCTCCCACTCGTAGTTGAACAGGTTTTCAAAGAAGTTGTTGCTCCACAGGGCCGGTGTCTTGGTCCAGATCACTTCGAGCCCGCTCGAGACGGTATCCTTGCCATGGCCGCTGCCGTAGTCGCTCATCCAGCCGAGGCCCTGGGCCTCCAGAGGCGCGGCTTCCGGCTCTGGCCCCTTGTGGGATTCGGGCGCGGCGCCGTGGGCCTTGCCGAAGGTGTGGCCGCCGGCGATAAGGGCGACCGTCTCTTCATCGTTCATGGCCATGCGACCGAAGGTGGAACGGATGTCCTTGGCAGCCTCCATGTAGTCACCGCTGGCGTTGGGCCCTTCCGGGTTGACGTAGATGAGGCCCATGTGGGTGGCCCCGAAGGGGGCCGTAAGCTCGCGATCGCCCTTGACCCGATCGGGATCGACCCCGAGCCAGGCAATTTCATCCCCCCAGTTGACGTCCTGATCCGGCTCCCACACGTCGGGCCGCCCACCGCCAAAGCCGAAGGTGCGAAAACCCATGGTCTCCAGGGCGACGTTGCCGGCGAGGATCAGCAGATCGGCCCAGGAGATCTTGTTGCCGTATTTCTGCTTGATGGGCCAGAGCAGGCGACGGGACTTGTCGATGTTGACGTTGTCAGGCCAGCTGTTGAGGGGGGCGAAGCGCTGTTGGCCACGGCCGCCGCCACCGCGACCGTCGGTGGTGCGATAGGTGCCCGCAGCATGCCAGGTCATGCGGATGAACTGGGGGCCGTAGTGACCGAAGTCCGCCGGCCACCACTCCTGGGAATCCGTCATCAGCTTGACCAGATCTTTCTTGAGTGCCTTGTAATCCAGGCTGGCGAAGGCCTTGGCGTAGTCAAAGTCCTTGTCCATGGGATCGGCGCCGGGGGAATGCTGATGCAGCAGATCCAGCCGCAACTGGTTCGGCCACCAATCTCGATTGGTTCTGCCGACGCCGGCGGTGTGGTTGAAGGGGCATTTGCTTTCTTCACTCATCTCTGTCTCTCCTTGGCAGTCATGTGCAATGCAGACAACTCAGTATGGGAACTTTTCCTGCAACCGGCGGGGCATGTGACAGGTTGGGCCTTGGACCGGCATCGGGGGGTTATCAATAACTCCTTATATTTCAGCTAATTGATTAAGGATGGGATGACCGTATTACGAAAAGATGAATCGGTGCCATCGAATTTGGCTGCTCCTGGACAAGGGATAAGAGAAGGAAGGAGCGCCCTGGCAGCCGTGTTATCAATCTTTTTATCCATAACACGAGGGATCAGACCTGGACTTGCGCTGGGTCATGGCATGAGGAGGGCTTGTCTTGAGCGGGGCAGAAAACCCCATTTTTGTGACGGCGGTCCGGATTGCGTCCTGAGCAGGACGCCGAGCGCCAGAGGATGGGGTGGGGGCGTTGCGCCAAAAAGCGGACGGCGCAGAAACAAAAAGACCGGCCAGTGGCCGGTCCAAACAGACAGCGTGCTGCTGTCTCATCAGGCTGATCCCAGCCTGGAGGGGAATAATGGGGTGGCTGATGGGGCTCGAACCCACGACAACCGGAATCACAATCCGGGACTCTACCAACTGAGCTACAGCCACCACTGAAATCTGCCTTCGATACAGCAATCAAACTCATCAGTATCGATGGCGCGCCCTGCAGGATTCGAACCTGCGACCCACGGCTTAGAAGGCCGTACCTGTTAATAGAGTTAAAATGTCATCAGAATACGTCAAACATCAAATAAATATAATACTTTAAAATCAATGTCTTATTGCCGTTAAGTCTGTCTAGGTTAGCTGAGGAAATTTTATGTTGCCAAAATTAGCACTTCAGGTTTCTGCATTTTTAGTTGTTTTTTTGATCTAAAATGGATCATTCACTCGCTCGTACGCAAAAAAAATGAGCCTCGATAGAGGCTCATTTGGGGCGATGCAAGAGGCATTTGTCACATTGGTCAATTATCGTTTTAAGCGTTGCGCTTTCGAACTGAGTCCACCCAAAATTGAATCTGCAATCTCAGTGGGAAATGTATCAGGCAATTGCTGACGAACGATTGATATTACCTCATCCAGATTATCCGTCAGTTCGCTGATGATTTTTTCCATCTGCACTTGTTCAAAACCAATCGCCTTGGCCGTTTGATAAAAATGGCGAGGAAATATCTGCTCTATCGCGTATTTTTTGCCCTTGGTTGCAGTAAGCCCCATGGCCAACTTGGCATCACGGGGATGTAATCCTTTACCACCAAATGCAGGATACATGGAAAGGATGTCGTAAAACGGTGTAAGCCGGAAACGCCCTTCAGGTTCGATAAACACCGAGAAATTCTTGGCATGGCCATCAGTGGCAGCCAGCAGCCAGAACAACACCTGAGACTTCATAAACAGGTACCGATCCTGCTCCGGCGTGGCCGATCCCAGCAGGGTCGTCATGATGTCAGCAATGCCCGGTCCACCATGGCTCTCGTACTTGCGTGCTGACGGTACATTCAACACCTGGCAGAAGTCCTCTTGGGGCAGGCGCATGATCCAACTGCGATCCGTGGCGTAGCGCCGATCGAAGCGTTCCACCGCCAGAGCCTTGACCTTGCCGACCTGCATGATGAAGCAATGGGGAACCGGAAGACCCAATGCTTTGGCGATCAGGGTGCAGAGATATTCGTTTTCTACGCTCTGGGAGAGGTCTATCGAGTAGGAGTGGCTTTCGATCTTGCCAATGGGCAGCTTGATAATGTGGGTGGTTGGGGTCGCTGCATGCGGTAAGCACCAACGGTTGTCGAGGTAGAGTAACGCGGTCTTTTCCTGAGCCCCGGCGATGGATATCCGAAAATCGTCCTCTTCCCTCACCATACCAAGCGGGATCCCTTGCTGGTAGCTGGTCATGATCTGCTCCAGTTCGGCGTCAGAGAGCGGCTTGCACTCAATGCGCTTAACGTCTGGCACAGGTCTGCCCTGAGCCACCAGTTGCAATGCCCCCACGCTGTCCTGGCCAATGCAACTGAGCAGATCAAAGGGTTGGGTGGAATCGGCTTGATAGCGCGCCACCACCCGGTTTCTTACTTCCGGGTTATCTGGCAGCAGATTATCGAAGAAGTTATAGGCCTGATCGCCCTGGTAGCGCTGCTGGCGTAATGGCATGGAGAGCGAGATGGGGCGGCTGCCTGGCAACTTCACCCACGATTCATCGTACTGAAATTGGTGAGCACCATTGGTCGCCTTGGTAAAGGTACCTACCCGGTATCCGTTCATGTAGACCGTCAGGCTGGCCATTACCACTCCTCCTTCCAGCCAGGCGTGGCGTTTTCCGCAGGATCGGTGCGGGGCCTGATATCGAGGGAGAGTTCCAGTGCGGCGAGGATCTTGAACAAGGTCTCCAGCTTGGTTGACTCGGGATTGAGCTCGAAGCTGGACACCGTGTCCTGCCTGATCCCCACCTTGCCGGCCACTTTGCCTTGGGAGAGCTTTTGCGAAAGCCTGGCATCCTTGAGACAGGCACTAAGTTGCTTGGCGCTGGTTACTTTCATGATTTGACTTACCTGGTAGCGTAATTTCTTTTAATTTACACGCTGTGGCAGGTATATCAATATTTACCTGCTTTAGGCGGTAAATGTTTTTCACACGCTAAAGGCGGTATTTAACCTTGATCCTCAGGTATGGGTGTCGCACTTTCGATTCAAGGGGCCATTAAAACAAGGTGTAACGAGTTTCAGCAGGAGTGCACTGGGGTTGGCGCAACAAAAGCCAAGGCAGCGATGGTGCGTCGGTTGATCGTCTCTGTCAGTGAGTCCATGATTGTTGCGATCGCTTCACGGGAGCTCACAAGTTCGCACCCGCGTTCGCTTCTTTAAATACCTTCTTGAATTGATGAGCACGAAATTTTGCCAATCTAGCCGAGGTTTCTCGGGAAAATTTGCAAATGCAGTGATGGTGTCATACCAAGCAGCCACCTCCATTGAAGATCTAAACTGGACAGGTCCCCAGTGTTATCGAAAACGGGGGGGCGCAACCAACAAGGTAACTCTGACATGTTGAAACCCATTCTGGTACAGCTCCGAGAGGCCTTGGCCGAGCTGCCCTACTTCACCCATATCGACAACCAGCATGACTACGAAAGTGCGCTGGCACTGATAGATGAGCTGGTGGATGACTACGATAACAACGTCCAGCTGTTAGACCTGCTGGCGGCCAGCATTGAGCGTTGGGAAGATAATGCTGAAGAGTTTGCCGAGTTTAACCGGCGGGTGGCGGCCATCCCTGCGTCATCATCGACATGAACCACTAGGCTAACGTCTTGCCGCCGGGCGCAGCCTACCGCATGAAGTCCGAGCACGACAACAAGCTGCTGATGGATCTTCGATCCAAAAATCGGATGGTTGCACACACTCCAGGGTGGTCAAAATTGGACGCTGAAAACCCCGGATGGATGAGTCAGACAGGAATGCCGCCTGACGGCCTTTGCTTTTCAGTGGTTCGTCTCCATCGGAAGCGCCCAAGTGAATTCCCCTTTATTACTACACCGGGGCCCAGATCAGCAGGCGCTGCCAGTTCGCTCACACAATGAGGGGAGGAGGGCCATGACGCGACTAATGCTGCGATGACAATAAGGGGCATCGTAGCGTTGATCTCCAGCCCGCGCTTGATCAACGTTGACTTGCAAGAGCTGAGGGTAGTGATGGCAAGGATGGGATTCTAAATCATAGGTCCTCCAGGTTGACGCTGACGAACTCCGACCGTTTGACTCGCTCATCGACAATACGGTTCAGCTCGGCATCTTCGGCCAGTTCCAGATAGTAGGCGTAGAGCTCAGGCGGCACACAATAGAATGCTGGCTCGTTACGATAGAGGATGGCGACGGCATCGCCTTTTCCCTCTTTGATGGTCCCCATTGGATTGCGTCTGAGCTCTGTGATATTGGCAGTGGTGGCTGCCAGGCTTTGGTAACTCATGATGATGTCCTCGGCATAGAGCACCGCACTATGGAATACCTTAATAGATACTCAACTCGACGATTGTCACAGTATCAATCAGCGCCCATGTTGCGCTTTCCACGCGATAAACTCCGAGGGCCGTAAACCATAGCGTGCCAGAACACCTTCATGCAGCCTTCGCAACTCTTCAACAATCAGTGCCTGTACGGCCGATCGCTCTTGCTGCGGGACGTTCTCTGACACCGCTTGTTCAATGGTGCTGAGTGGATCAAGTTGGATCGACGTGACGACCCCACGGACAGTCTGTTTGATAAGATCCCGCCATGCTAGGCGAAGTGGGTCAGGTTCGGCGAGATCCCGCTTGATGGCAAGATATTCTTGGGTTGAACGTTCATAAGCCCACACGTACAGGTCGCGTAGCAGTTCGATGCGGGCCATTTCGTACACACCGAGGGTGGCGCGGCTGTAGGCCTGTTCTGGTACATCGAGGAAGGTGAGCGGGCAGAGGTTGCCACGAAACAGGGGGAGATTCGCGGCTAGGCGGGAAGTGCGTTTATTGATGTCGGCAAAAGGTTGTAGGTAGGGCAAGTGCACCATCATGAAAAACGATTGTTCAAACGGATCGTGGATCTGATTGGCTTTGCTCAGCACCTCGTCCAGCACCTCTTCGATTTGTTGTGCCGTGGATAACGGGCGATAGATACTTTTACTGATGTCGACAGCATGTTGGCGAATGCGCCCCTCATCGGCAGGGTTGGGTAGCAAGTTTTCCGCCAGGGCGCTGTGCAAGTTCATCAGGGTGTAGCGGTTAAATTCGGCACTGTCGATGTTTTCGACCAGTAACTCGATCGCGGTTTTATGGTTCAGGATCATCTGCGTTTCGATGGCTCCCTTACCCCGCGCGGCCTTGCCGTGCTCGATAAGTTCACGGGTGTCTAGCCTGCTATAGGTATTACCTTCCAGGTGGCTCGATGCCCATGATAAGTCGATCAACAAACGGTTCAGGATCGCTCGACTGTATGTGCCGGCAGGCTCATCGATGTCTGTGGTCTTGCCCATGTTGTGCAACTGACGGCGCAGTGATTCGGACAGGTAACAGGTTTCGTTGGGATGATATGCCTGCAAGAAATCATGCTGATAGCCCACGGGCTTGCGGGCTGGGAGGGGCTGGTCGATATAGGCAAGGATATCCAGGCTGTCGGCAGAGAGTGGGATGAACGCGGGGAAACTGTCCACCTTGGCTATCCGGGGCTCGGTATGGCTCTCGGAGTCAGCATGATAGCGGCGAGCCCGTCCTTCGCCTTGGGCTGTGATGTGGCCGCTTTCAATCAGCTTGGCTATCAGGCGCTGTGCGGTGCGTCTGGCAATGCTCGGGTGGCGGCCCAGCAGTTCAGCCAGCGTCAATCCGCTTTCGGATCCCCTGATAGTCTCTAGTAGGTCTGTGGTCGCTGACATCGTGTTTGTTGGCGCGTTTTTCATATATATGGCGCCATTTTGGCGCAGTTAACTAAACTGCGCCAGTTTTAGTGGCAAGTTTGGCGCAGTTTTGCGGTGGCTTCATAGGTTAACGTTTGGGGTTTGAAAGAGTCCTGCATCGTTGATGGTATGGTTTAGATGGGCTAGTTTAAAGGCGCAATGATACAGGGAGCCGCCTCGCCATGTCCTACGCTGCTTATCGTTCTGTTCGCCAGATCCGCCAACCGAAGGGGCTGATGGCCTCGCTGGCCTTGCCCCAGGAGCTTGTGGGGGCGCATCATCTCATTGTGGCTGGAATGGCTCCCTCCATCGTCAATGAACTGGCTGCGTTGCTGGGCTGCGACGTCAAGATAGTCTGTCAGCTGGTTGGCATTGACCGCTCGACGGTGACACGCAAGCGCACTGCGGCGGCCCTGCTGTCCCGCGCTCAGAGTGCCCGTATCTATTCATTCGTTAGTGTGATGGAGGCTGCGGAGTCGCTGTTCGAGGGGGACAGGGGGAAGGCGCTTGAGTGGTTGAACAAACCTGCCCGGGCGCTGGGAGGAAACCCTCCTGCTACTTTCCTGACGACCGCTGTCGGAGCTCAGGCAGTTATCGATCTCATCGGTCAGATTGAGCATGGCGTCGTCGTTTGATGGCGACCTATCTCGCTGAAGGCGTTACCGCTCGACAGCGGTGTCCAGCATGTGCAGGAGAAAGCCAAGTATTGTTCAATTGACGTCACCCGAGTCAGTCACATTCCCCCTTGCATATCGGCTAAATGATCCCGCTCCCTCGACGATTACCCACTTGGTGAATTGCATCTCCATTCCTGACTTCATTCACAGTACCTGCCTGCGGTAGGCCTGCCATGCGCAGGTTCAGAGGTTCGGTGTGTGGCTGAATCGGTTTATCGCTAAGGAACTGTTTGAAAACAAAATACATTTTTATGTAATGTGTTAGTAACGGGTGATACACGGGGTTTACATGAGGACGAAGGAGTCAGGGAACTATCAGATCCATCCGGCGTTAGTCGCGTTTCGTGAGGCGTGGTTGGAGTTGGGCTTCAAGACTGGGCTGCCGATTGCCGATCAATTCCATACGCTCTGGGAGTCAGCCATTATTCTCTATCGTCCCTTGTCGTCAGGCGATGATGTGGGCAGTGCGCTTATGATCGTAGGGCCATTGTTGCCAGTATTGTCTTGGCCGTCGCCAATCAAACCGCCGCCTGGGCAACGATTGATCCCCTGCGGGCTGAATGAGGGTGAGGTCGAGCAGCATCTGGCCGGGGAGTGGCTGAGGTTGATGACGCTGTTAGGGGAGCCCCGTCTCATCGAATGCAGCCGACGAATTTTCAATCGCGTTCTGACAGACGAGCAGCGTCTTAACTGGTTTCAGAAGAAGCGGTTGTCTCAAGACTATTGGGCCAAGGTGTGCGGGTTGTCCCGGGAACAGCTGGCGCATGCTCAGGAGGCGCTGAGCAAGTCCCGGCAAAAAGACAAAAAGAACGGGATGGTATCGGTGCCCGAACCTAACTTCTTCTTGCAGAGGTTAGCCGATGAGTGATGACCTTTCGCAGGAGCAGGCAGTGGAGGGTCTTGACGCTGAACCCGCCCGTTCCCTTACCCGACAGCTGGTGTTTCCGGAGGCGTTGGCCGAGTGGCACCGGCAAATCCTTGAATCGTTGCAAGCCTGCTGTCAGGGGATCCTGGGATTGGATCCAACACTGACCGCGTTGTTGGCCGCCGAGCTGCAGTGGATCGATTCTGTCTCATCCAAAGAGATGCTGCCCCCATCGCCACTCTCTGCCATGCAAATGCGTGAGCGGTTGAGTAAAGATCGGAGACTCAGCCAATTCTATCTCGTTGACGCCATCTTGGCGGAATTGCGTAGTGGCCATAGCCTCAACGGTGAGCTATTTGCTCAGCTCAAGTCCGTGACGATCCTGGCCGTCTTGGCGTTATCACATATCAATTTTTCTCAGGGTATTGCCGAGCGGGACCAAACGGTCGAAGAGGCGCTGCGCAACGTCAGGCTGATGGCGAACAATCAACGTGAGGTGATGATTAAGGCCCTGTCTGAGGTCGATTTTACGCAGCCGATACTGACGCTATTGCAAGCCATCAAGATCCAGAGAGAGCAATATGCCAATAACAAGCAGGTGAGCGTCAATACAGGGGCCTTGGAGGCCCTACTGAGCCGACTCTATAAGGCGCGAGCCAAAGAGATCAAAACGGGTACCCGGTCAACCGGCGAACGCCAGCGGTTCCAACTGGAGGCGCGTTATCAAGAGCAGCTCGACGAGCAGACCCAAATCCTGTTGCTACGGGAGGTTCTGCTGCAGCGCGGCAAAGTCAAACTGACCGAGTGGGAGGGTGAAGAGGAGCGAGGAACCCTCCCTGAGCAGCAGACGCTGCTGGTGTCCTCTCAGCCACAGGGGTTGATGGATATTCAGGCGAGGGTTTTGCAAAGCGCCTCGGTAGCGCTCTCCATGTCGATGCGTCATCTGCAGTTGCCGGCCAACCTTTGGATTGCCACAGCGTCACAGATCACACGCCTCGTCGATGCCTTGATGCCTCAGGCGGTCGATGAAACGGCGTTGCCGGCGCTGTCGATCCTGCTGCAACTGGTGATGGGCACGAGTAGCGAGGACTTGCACAAGCTGCCGGTCTGGCCGAGTACTGAGATTAAATTGCCTGCTCCTGGCTCTCGATTTGCCGATGACGACGGACCCTCAAAGAATGCCAGTGGTATTTGGCGGCTTCCTCATGGGGCGTATCTACAACGCTATGTAGAGGTTGCCCACAGCCGAGTGCATAGGAAATTGCACTCTTTTTTGCCAAAGAGCGACTTATTCTTGCAGCTACCTTTGCCAAAATGGGCCACTCATTTATTGGTTGGACACGGTTGGAGGACATTGAGTAGTAGCGCGCAGGTGGATTGTTTAGCGCGAGCAAATGAGCGAGCTGGCACGGCCTTGACCATGCGACAGCTGCAAAACTACCAGCGTGCTTGGTTGCAAAGAGAGGGGATTGATAGCGCCATTGCCGGTATCCTGCGTGGCAAGGCGGCTCAGCAATGTTCCCCTATGGCCTACAGTCATGTGCCACGTAAAGACGTGTTGCAGATCTGGTGCCGTTATTTGGCCTCCATGGGGATGACCGCGGTGGTGCTGGCACCGGAATTAGAACAAGGAGCTGTCGGATCACGCCTCTATCCTAGCGTTGGCGAGCTTGCTCGACTCCTAGGAAATTATCAGCAGTACCTCTGTGCACGACTCAGTGGGTCACGGCAGCAGCGTCCAACGCTGACGCAATATCATAACCTCCTCGTGCGCCACAGTTTGTTGATCCTCCATCTTTCTACTGCCGCCAGGCCCGTGACGGAGATGTACGGCAGGCGTGGCGATTACTGCCTCATCAGTCGCTTTATCCGGCTGACAGACAAAGAGGGACGATCTGTGAGCTCGGCCAGGTTGGTGCCATTGTCAGCGTTGGCAGTGCAGCAACTGCAAGCCTGGGAGCGCTATTTGACATATTTGGCATGTCAGCGTGAGCCGCTGCTGGCGCCGTTAGTGTCGGCGGCGGAGCAAGCATTGAGTGGAGCTGGAGCGCTCCTGTTCTGGGCGGTCGAGGCCAAAGATGGCAGCCTGGAAGGCACAGAAATCGTCACCCCAAATTCGATGATGAGGCAGTTCGAAAATCTGTTGCCCCTGGCGCCAAACTGGCATCGCCATTCGGTGCGCAGCCACCTGCTGGAGCAAGGCGTGGCCACCGAGTTTATCGATGCGCTGCTTGGTCATGAGGAGATGGGGACAGAGTTCACAAACCAGTACAGTAGTGCGGCGTTGAGCGATCTATTTACCCTGACGGACGTGCTGGACAAATGGCATCAAACCCTCGGGTTGAAGGTGATGGGCGAATGGACAATCCACTGATCGATTGGCGTGAACAGCTTCGAAAGGAAGATGAGCGTGCAGCGAACGTTCTTCGGTCTGGTCGGGCTATGCGTCGGGATCGTCTCAAACGTGCTCAGGTGCAAATAGAGCGTCGAGCACTGGATGCGCTGTTGCAACATTTGCCCGGCCTATTCAAGGAGCCAGCCGATGTCCGAGGGTTTGAGTATCTGTGGCCATTGGCGATGAGCACGTTGACGGGCAAGTATAGGCGACAGTCTGAATTCAAGGCTGGGCTGCGAGCCATCCTGCTTTGCCTGCAGCAGGGCAATACCAGCGGGTATTGGCAGTTGCCGTTGCCGACAATCCCCCTGACGGTGCTTCGGCGCCCGCTACCTTACACTGAAAAGTGGTTTGACAAAGCGCAGCGCTGTAGTCAAGCGCTGCTGAACTGGCATAGACAGATCGAGGCCCGCGACACTAGCCTGATCGAAGCTGAAGATTTACTGGCCGACATTCTTCATAGCGCGGTGTTTTACTGCGGTGTACACCAGACGGCGATTTTGCACGCACTGATGCTGGCCATCGCTGAGCGGCGAAGATTATGCACGAATGGCTCAGTTGTTTGGTTGCCTTTGACGTTAGAGAGCAAGGCGTTGGCCACCAATGCGCACGATAGAGCAGGGAAGGGGGTTACCGAGCTCCAGATTTTCCTAAGCCTGCCGACTCTGGGGTTGGTACAGCGCTGGTATCGTCGGCGCGGCAAAACGTTTGAGCTTGCCGTTGAGCTCGACACATTCAGCTTATGGGCCCAGAGACATCTGACTGCACCCCTGCGCGGGATCAAAGAGTTTTGCCAAGGGGCGAGTCTGGTAACCGGTGGGCAAGCCGGGGTCCGCTGGCCACAGATCCTGACTCATGTGGCATCTGGGGCGTTACACAGTGTACCACTGCCTCATGAACACTGGCTTTCACTGCATCATCCGACGGTTGCGGATGGTCACCAAGTGGTGTGTTTGGCGCAGGAGGCGAGTACCGGATTAGTCGATAACCTGACGGCAGGCAGTTCCAAGCGTCGGCGCTACCATGGCGAAGACCACCCTTATTCATCCTTACTGGCTCGGTTGCGAACGGTGTTGGCGGAAAAGGAGAGCGCGACTCGCAAGCAGACGAAGGCAAGCTGCCTCGCAGGACTGAATCGGTTGCGCAATGAGCAGACCCTCAGCAAGTCAGAGCAGATCCTGGTCGGGTGGCTACATCAATGCATCGCAAAGAACAAAAACAAGCCTTCGACGCTGCGCAGTTACCTTAGTCGCGGTGGTCAGCAATGGCTTGTTCGGTGCTTTGATCATGATCTCGGCTTATGGGATGGCGATCGTTTTCTGAGCTGTTATCGAGCATTGCTGGAAGAGTATGGGGGGACTTCAAATCTGGTCGTCGACCCGGCGCTCTCTGGTGCGGTTGAACGGACGGACCTGGAAAGATCCTCCTCCGCAGAGCCGGAAAGTTCCTCTTCCGAGGCGCCCGTTAGCCAAAAGAATGCTGTCAGCTACATGGCTGCACGCTTGACCAGCCTGCACAGCTATGCGGTGGCGAGTTACCACTTGGCCCCATTGCCGGAGGAGCTGGTCCCGCGCGAGCGCCAGCGGCCCCATGTGCGTGCCACCTATCTCAGTGAACCTCTCTTTCGACAGTTGCTGCGTGGAATGGAGCGGATGACGCACACCTCATCGAGTTACCGAGAGTGTCTGAGCGCGTTATACATCGTGGCTTATCGTGCTGGACTGCGCTTGAGCGAGATCCAAAAGCTCAGGTTGAAAGATATCGAACGCAGTCCAGAGTGCTGGCTATATATTCGCGATACCCGGCTTGATGATGGCAAGAGTGACAGTGCCACCCGCAAGATCCCCCTGGGGGTCTTGCTGACCCCGGAAGAGCGTACTCGATTGGATGCGTACTTGTCTGGGTTATGGCCGCGAAAGGCGAAAAACGCGAACGCGCTGGCGTTTCCCTCACAGAGCGGTTGGTTGATACCGATGTCGGATGAAGAGATCAGGGGGCCGTTAACCAGTATCCTTCGGCAGGTTGGTGGGAAATACTATACCTTCCATCATCTGCGGCATACGGCATTGAGCCGCCTGCAACTGCTGCTACATCACGAAGCTCTGGCACTGCACAGTTTGCCAGGGTGGGCACATTTCCTGCCTTGGTCGGCCGCACAGTGTACCGCTATCTACCAGACCATCACACACTCATCCACTCAGGGGGATTATTGGGCGCTGGCCCAGTTTGCTGGCCATCAGAGCCCGGAGACGACGTTGCACTCATATTTGCATTTTACCCACTGGGTCAATGCAGCGTGTCTGTTGCAGGCCAAGTACGACTGGTCTTTGTCACTGCGACACCACTTCACCGGGCTGTCTCGTGCAAAGCTCACACAGAACGACTGGTTGGAGGGGCCCTTGACATGGCAGCGCTGCCGGGAGGCCCTGCTCCAGTCGCTTTCGCCTTATCTTCAACAGGTCTCCTGGGTCCTGATGGAGTGTGCACCTTACCCTCCCTTGGTTAAACACAAGCTGGATTTTGATGCCGCTCTGGAGCTGATCGCACGGTTCGCACGACATGAAGATATCACCGATCAACTCAATCGTTATCAACTCACACCCGCTATGGTCGATGAGTTAGTTGAAAAAATTCATTTACTTAAAGCATTTAAGACTCAGCGGGGAGCACAGCGATTGCTCTACTCAACGTCACATCATCTGAATTTGCTTCCTGGAGCCTTGCGCAGTCATAAGGAGCAAGTCGAACTCCGTAAAGTGGTTAAACTGGCTCGCCAGGTCTATCGCGAGCAACGAGCGGCTTTCATCGAATGGATTGGCTATCTGCTAGTCCGAAGCAATACTCGCAACACTGGGATCCCCTTCACGGATCCACAGATGTTGCAAGCCTTCCTGAGTGTGACGGTGTTACTGCTGCCAGCGACACGGATTGCGATCGAGGTACGATGTGGCGCCAAACGGAGTGAAAAATCCCCATGGCGGGAGGTCATCTCACGCTATCGCGTGAAGAGTGAATTCATTGAAAAAAGTGGGGCTAACCGGGCACTACTGCGAATAATTCATCCTGACGAGGCGGGTATCTGTCAGCGTTCTACTGAGCGGCAGCAAAATGCTGACACGGTAAAACCAATGGCGCGCTACAGCACTCCGTTGCTGCGGACAGTCGCCTATGTCGTGGCGCTGAAAGTAATGAGCATCCAAGAGCTGGTATCGCTAGGTAACAAGAAGAAAGCCGACTTTGCACGTCAAACCGCGCGTGAGCTTACAGATTGAACGTGCAACATGCTGAAATAGAATAAAAATCTATTTGCTTCGCCATTTTGCCAGCTGCCTGACCACTGCGCGCTGCGCATCTGATGTGGATAGGCCTTGAAGGGGCAGGAATTGCTCTGCTTGCCGGCGCTGCTGTCGAGGGCTGAACCAGCTTTTCCCATCCTTATCCATGTTTCAAGGGCTCGAAACGGCGCGTTGGAGTATTGGCAAAAAGTCATCCGTCGTTGCGTCGCGTGATAGCTGGCCACGCAACTGAGCGCGCCAGCGTTTGTGCCAAATCCGCTTGTCTTCAGCTTCAGACGTCGCTGTTGTGTAGCCAAACATGGGGGTCTTTCGTCGACTTCGGCTCATTTTTTTACCTCATCTCAGGGGGGATGAAAATTTATCCGGAGTATCGATGGGAAAGTGCATATTGATGAGGTGAGGAAGGCTGGGATGGTCAGATTGACTACCACGTCACCGTTCCCCTGACCTCGTTAAACCAGACCTTTTGGGTTCTCTCGTAAGAGTCTTTTGTTACATTCCACCGAGATTCTCGGGAGGGTGACCCACCACTTCAAACAAATCACCAATCTCAATTCTTAAATGGTGGCATAACTGTTCTATTACTTCTAACTCCACTCGCGTTGCCGTCTCATTGTAGAGACGATGCAAAGTGTTTCGATTGATACCCGTATCTCTGGCAACTTCGGCAACTTTGAGTTTCCGTTCACCCAAAATTCGGGATAGATGGCACTTAATCATCACTCCTCCATAGAAAAAAGACCTGCAGGATGGCAAAAATCGTTGCACTAACGATTTGTGGTGCTAAAATCCCTCCTGTGGTGCATTTGTTTTTTTTGAAGAGAAAAAAGAGAGGATATGATTATGGCATACACCTACCTGACAACAGAAGAGCTCTCTGCTCGCATCAAGTTCGATCCACGTACTATCCGCAATCAGCTGAAAGACTCTGTCCTGCTCGAAGGGCTGCACTATATTCGCCCGTTTGGCGGTCGTAAGTTGTTGTTTCTCTGGGAGCCTATCGAAGAGGAAATGCTCAAGCACAGCGCAATGTTCGAGTCGTTTCAGGGCTAGGGGAGGTGGATTCTTATGGCAACAGTATATAGCCTTAACCAATTGCTTTACCTCGATTTTTGCTTCAAGGGGAAGCGCTGTCGTGAGCGCACTGGGTTACCCGATACAAGCCAAAATCGCCACAAACTGAAGCAGTATTGTGAACGGTTGGAGGCACAAATCACCCTCGGGCAGTTTGATTTTTGCAAAACCTTCCCAAACAGCCCGCGTTGTGGCTACTTCACCAAACTGGCCGAGCGGGAAGCCGTGTTGCGGGCTGGGTGCCCTCTGTTGTCTGATTTTGCTGAGCAGTGGTACCAGGAAAAATCGGCCGAGTGGCGAACCTCCCAGCAGGAGACCATCCGCGACATTCTTGATTGCCATCTGCTGCCGCACTTTGGCAATCAGCCGCTGAGCGTGATCGATAAGTCTGCGATCTTGGCATTCAGGACAATGATCGCTCGTTTGCCCGGGAGAGGTGGCAAGCCGATCTCAGCCTCACGGGTCAACCACATCATGACGCCGCTTCGCATGATGTTGGCAGATGCGGCAGATCGGTTCGGTTTTGACTCGCCCTGGCGCAATATCCGAGCACTCAAGATCCCCCGTAGCAACATCATGCCCTTCAGTCTTGAAGAGATTGGTCGACTGCTGGCAGTGGTGAGGGCTGACTTTCGCCCTTATTACACCATCCGGTTTTTTACCGGGCTACGTTCGAGCGAGATCCACGGTTTAACCTGGCGCCACATCGATTTCGAGCGCCGGCAGATCCTGGTGTATCAGGCATGGGTCCGCAATGAACTGATCCCGACGAAAACCGATGGCTCCTATCGCGCGGTGCAGATGAGTGAGCAGGTTTATCAGGCATTTCTCACTCAACGCGACCGCTACGATGGCAAGGTCTCACCAGATGGGTTTGTTTTCTGCACGAAGCACGGCAGCCCGTTCGAGGATCGCAATGTGGCCAATCGGGTGTGGTACCCATTGCTGTCGTTGTTAAAGCTGGAGAAGCGCAAGCCCTATCAGACAAGGCATACCGCCGCCACGCTCTGGCTCGCGGCAGGTGAGAGCCCTGAGTGGATAGCAAAGCAACTGGGCCATAACAGCACTCAGATGTTATTCCGGGTCTATTCCCGTTACGTGCCTGATCTGTCGGGTCGGGATGGGCATGCCTTTGAGCAGATGTTGGCGGGATTCGAGCAGCAGCGGCTTGCCTCGAAGGCGCTGGCGGAAAGGTGGGATTCACACGATGGGGAGGCGGGTCATGGTACACGTCACTGAATATGCGGATTGCGGCGAACTGATGTGGGCAACCAGACTGGCGGATAGCGAGGGCGAGTATGAGTGTTGGGAATTGTTATCGCCAAAGGCCGTCCATCGAGTCTCGGTCTCAGATAAATGCATGGCAACTATTGCGCCGTCGGGGCAGCTGGTACTGGCAATGCTGGGGATGGAGCAGCAGTCTGTCACATTGCGCAGTTGTCGCGCTCTGGAAGGCATCACAGGGGACGAGGGGCGTCAACTGTGGGAGTTTCACCTTGGTTTGGCCCTCAATGAGTCGCATGGCCAGATGATCCAGGCACTGTGGCGCTTCTATGCCATGTTACCGCCCGGCGGGTTACGGCGCTTTTCCCTCGGGATCCTACGTGACCGGCGTTTTATCACCGGGTTTTATCGAGGCAGGGCGAGCCATCACCATCATCATGACCATGTGGGTGGCTTGCTGGAGCACAGTGTAGAAGTGGCGATGACAGCCAGGATGTTGTGTCGTCAATACCGGCTTGATGGACGCACCGCCGACGTCGCCTTCCTAGGGGGATTGCTGCACGATGTGGGCAAACTCTACCTCTACTACAACGTGGAAGCCGGAGAGGGGATCTGCTCCCAGCATGAAGCCCTGAACTTCATGAAGTTGGAGCCACACCTGCAAAGTCTGATGAGCCAGGATCCCCGGGCATTTGAAGCCCTGTCGGCCTGCTTGTCCGCATCGATTGGCAAGCCGCTTATCCAGTATATGCCGGAGACTATCGTCAAGATGGCGGATCGATTATCGGCCGAAGTATTCAACTGGCGCAGGGTGTTTGCAGGATTGCCCGATTTTTACTGGTTTCGGAAATCGACCAGCGATACGCGGATTTACAAGCGGCTGGATTGATGGCGTGGTCGTGGGCTTAAACCGGTTTTAAAGAAGAGCTGGCAAGATGGTGGCATCACCCACAACGTCCGATGGGGCTCTTGCCGGGGGTAAACAGGTTGCGTGTTGAGATAATGCGGGAGGCAATATGTTGGTAAAAGCGATAGTTCCGACGGAGCAGGTCGTAGATGTTATCTGTGATGTGTGTGGTGACTTTCTGGAATTGGATTTTGCTTTTGGCCATGATCTCGCACCTCGATAACTGTACGTAAGATCAGTATAGTTCGTGGTAACTGACTGCTAATCATGGGTAATCAGGAAGGGTTTAATCAGATAGCAAAACACCGAGATGTTGGTAGTCACACAAGGGAAGGTGCGAATAAGTGGGTAGCACCTTCCTCTTTGATTGCTAGGTCGATTTTTGACTCGGCCCTTTTCTAAAATTGCCCCATTTTCTTCAAAAATCAGGCTTTATAACCATTTTCACCCCCTTTCTGGGGGTATTCCCCGATTTTAGGTAGATCTTTCCTGTGCCCTTATCAATTGATCCGCGAATTCAACTTCGAAGTGCGACACTCGCCTATGCTGCCTGACGGTACTCTTCGAATACCTTGACAGGCTGCCTGAATCCGAGACATTTCCGAGGTCGTAGGTTGAGCCACTGCTCCGCTCTCCTGAGGAAGGTGCGAATAAGTCATATGGCACGAGAGCATTTACTGGTAACCCATTGATATTAAATGACTAAAATTTTCATTTTTTGTTCGTGGGATACTTGTTCGCACTTTCCCTAGTTTCACACAGCTCGTTGCTGACTCCAACAAAGAGCCCGTAGAACGTACGATGCTTATCGCCGGTTTATTGGGGCGCGAACCGGCCTCAAGCCATCCAAGTGTAAATTCGTAGTGAAGATTCTACTTGTCCAAGAGCAGATCACTCTGGTCGCTGCAATCAGTGGGAAGATAATCAAGGTGCCAGTTGGTCTTCCCGTACTGCGGATTGTCTGAAATGGCGCTGACTCGATTTTTTTACCCCTATCTCTCTGTTAATCTTGGCGTTTTCTGCTAGGTGCCTGCTTACTATGTCTATCGATTACTACAACCAACACGCCGATAGCTTCGTCGAAGGCACGCTGTCGGTCGATATGCAACCGCTTTACCAGCGCTTCTTGCCTCTGCTCGCCGCCGGCGCTCATATCGTCGATGCGGGCTGCGGCTCTGGGCGGGACAGCCTGTATTTCCATCAGCAAGGTTTTCGGGTCACAGCCTTCGATGCCAGCGCGGAGCTGGCCCTGCGTGCCGAGCGCCTGCTTGGTCAGCCGGTGCAACTGTGCCGTTTCGAGCAGTTTGTGGCTCCCGTGCCGGTCGATGCCATCTGGGCCTGTGCCAGTCTGCTGCATGTTCCCCGCGCCGAATTGGATGCCGTAATGGCCCATCTGTGCCAGCAACTCGCCGACGGTGGTCTGCTCTATTGCTCGTTCAAATATGGGGTAGACGAGACCGAGCGCGATGGCCGAGCCTTCACCCAGTTGGATGAGGCGGGGCTGCACGCCCTGATCACGCCGTTGCCGCTGAGCGAGGTCGAGACTTGGCTGACGGCGGATCGACGCCCCGGCCGCGAGCAGGAGCGTTGGCTTAACGCCATCGTGCGCAAGGTCGGGTCATGAGTGCACCCGTGCTCATCAGCGGGGGAGAGGCGGGGGATCCGGAGTTCAACGATCCCCTGTTGCCACATCTGCTGGACGCCATCGCCCGTTGTGGCGAGGGTAGCCGCATCGAGTTGTGTGTCTCCTTTATTCGCCAAAGCGGGCTGGTGCTGTTGCGCGGTGCCCTGCACGAGGCGTTGGCGCGAGGAGCACGGCTTCGGGTGATCACCTCGGACTATCTGGAGGTGACTCAGCCGGTGGCGCTGCGCGAGTTGCTTAAATTTGATCCCGCTCGCTCTTGCGCGCTGATCTACCAGAGTCAGGGCAATCGCGGCTTTCACCTCAAGTCCTATCTGTTTGTCCAGCACGCAGCCCAGTATCTAGGCGAGCAAGTTGGCCAGGAAGGGTCGCCAGCGGTGCTCGGTGGCCAGGCGTTTCTCGGCTCCAGCAATATCTCTGCCGCCGCCCTCACCGAGTCGCTGGAGTGGAACTGGTCGCTCAGGGCTGAGCCGAGCGGCCCCAGCGAGCCGCATCACAGCCTGCGTCAGCTCGCGGCTCAAATCGATCGGCTGGCGCAAGACGCGCGGGTCGTGCCCCTTACCCACGACTGGATCGATGGCTACCTCGCTCGCTATCGGCAGAGCGCGCTGCGGGAGTTGCGGGTGCTCACTGGGGATCATCGCAGCAGCGCTGAGCAGCTGCGTGAAGCCCCCATCCCCAACAGCGTGCAGCAAGAGGCGCTGATGGCGCTGCAAGCCGCGCGGGCACAGGGGCATAAACGGGGTGTGGTGGTCATGGCGACCGGCCTTGGCAAGACTTGGCTCGCGGCTTTTGATGTGCGCCAGATGCAGGCGGCCCGCCTGCTGTTTGTTGCCCATCGGGAGGAGATCCTGACCCAAGCGCGCCAGACCTTCTTGCACATGGTGCCGCGGGCAAATTCGGGCCTCTATCATGGTCAGCAGCAGGATGAGGCCGACTGGCTGTTTGCCTCCATCCAGACCCTGGGCAAGAGTCAGCATCTGCTGCGCTTTGCACCGGATCACTTCGATTACGTGGTGGTCGATGAGTTTCATCATGCCGCCTCACCCTCCTACCGGCGCTTGCTAAACCACTTCAAGCCCCGCTTCCTGCTCGGGCTGACCGCGACCCCTGACCGCACCGATCAGGCCGATATTCTGGCGCTGTGCGACAACAATCTCGTCTTTGAACGGGGGCTGGCCCTCGCCATCGAGCAGAAGATGCTGGTGCCGCTCACCTATCACGGCATTTTGGATGACACCGTCGACTATGCCGCGCTGCCTTGGCGCAACGGTCAGTTTGACCCCCATGCGCTGGAGAGTGCCTTCGCCAGTCAGAAGCGGGCTCAGCACGCCCTTAGCCAGTGGCGACGTTTACGCCAGCAGCGCACGCTGGCCTTCTGCATCTCGACCCGTCATGCCGATTTTATGGCCAGCGTCTTCCAGCAAGCCGGTGTGCGGGCGATAGCCGTCTATGCGGGCTCCCGCCAGGGGCGACAAGCCGCCCTGGAGCAACTGGCCGCCGCCGAGCTTGATATCATCTTCTCGGTAGATTTGTTCAACGAAGGCACCGACTTGCCCGCCATCGATACCGTGCTGATGCTGCGCCCCACCGAGTCGCGCATCGTGTTCCTGCAACAGTTGGGGCGGGGCTTGCGCCTCTATCAAGGCAAAGAACGCCTGGTGGTGATCGATCTGGTGGGCAATCACAAGGCGTGTCTCTACAAGCCCCAGCTGCTGCAAACGCAATTGACCCGCCCACCAACGCACGCAAACAGGGCGATGCCGCTGGCGGCAGGTTGTTTTATCAATCTGGATCCCAAGCTGCTTCCGCTGCTGGCGCTGTTAAAAAAGCAGCAGAAACCGACTCTGATTGAGACCTATCAGACCCTCAAAGAGCACCTCGGCTATCGCCCCACCGCGCGGCAAACCTGGGCAGTCCGGCTGGGTGAGCAACTGCGTTTCGATACCCAAAAACAGGGGGGCTGGTTTGAGCTGCTCGCCCAAGCGGGCGATCTGGGGGAGGAGGAGCTGCGCGTGCTGAACCGGCACGGCGACTTTCTGCGTTCGGGGGTGGAGCACACCGCGCTCACCAAGAGTTTCAAGTTGATCCTGCTATTGGCGCTGCTCGAACTCGACGGCCTGCGTGAGCCACCCACCTTGGCGGCGCTGGCCAGCCACTCCCGTTACCTGTTTGAGCGGCATCCCGAGCTGGCCCGCCTCGATCTACCGGTCAAGCAGCAAGCCCTGAGCGCCGACAGCCCGGCTTGGCTCAGTTACTGGAAGAGCAATCCGATCAAGTTCAGCAGTGGCGGCAATCCAGGCGCCAAGGGGGAGTACTGGTTCGAGGTAAGGGAGGATCGCTTCTGCCCACGCTTCGCGGTGAGTGAGGAGGATATCGATCCTCTGCATCGCATGGTGCAAGAGCTGCTGGACTTGCGTCTGGCCCAATATCAGCAGCGCAAAATCGCATCGGCAGCCGCCATTTCCCCTGAGCCCTTCACAACTATCCACGATGAGGAACAGGCGCTGGCGCCTGATGCCAAAGCGCGTCAGGTGACCCTGATTTAAGGCTGGCTATCCGATAGCACGATCAGTGTAAAAACAAGCAGTGTAAAAACCAGCAGCGTGAAAGCAATCAAGGCGCCAGTGGCGCCTTGATTGTTTGGGGAGATGGTCGGTCAGCGCTGGCCGTTACCGAAACAGCCATTCCATATCGTCCTCTTCCTCACGCCACCTTATTTGCTGCTGATCCCAGCGGGCCGCCAGATAGGGTTTGAGGGTCTGCAGGGTGGTGATCTCGGCCAGCTGGGCAGTCAGGTGGTCGATATCACGCAGCAAATAGTCCCGATGTTCGGCAAAGGCCTGCTCGGTCTTTTTCTTGGATGATTGCTTGAATTTGTGCAGCACCGCGCCCATTAGCCCGTCTTGCCCGCCGTAGTAGCTGACTTCGAGCTCGCGTAGCTGGCGTTTCAGCATCGGGTTGAGGTAAGCGAGGTTCTCGTCACTGAGCAGGTTATCGAACTCGGGTAGGTGAGCGTGGGCCAGCTGTAACAGGGTGAACATCTCTTTGTTTTCCCAAGCCTGACTGAGTTGGCCCATGATGCGGGTCTTTTCCGCCTGCATGGCGGGGTCGGGTTCCCGATCCGGGTGCAGCGCCAGGGCGAGCTTGCGATAGAGCTGCTTGAGGCTGGATTTGCTGAACAGCTGTTCGATGCGCATCTCTTCCTCTTGCTCACGACGGGTGCGCGTGTGGGCAAAAGCATCTTGCTGCTCAGCGCCGAAGGGGGACTCATCGGCAAACAACTCATCATCGTCGAAGAGGGCATCCTCTTCCTCACCAGCGGTGTCACTCCCGTTGGCCATTTTCTGCTTCGCCGCGTTTATCAGGTACTCGTGCAACAGAGCGGGGTTTTTGACCATATCGCGCAAGGTGTCGATGTCTTCGGGGCAGTGACCACAAGTTTCCATCAGCATATGGGTAAGTTCATCACACTGATAGTCGAGCTGTTCGTCATCCATGTGCAGGGCGGTATTGGTTTGGATTTGGTGATAGAGGGGGGCCAAATCCATCTCGCCACGAAACGGATTGGACTCGAGATAGTTGATGAGATCGTGGATCCAGTGGTGCAAGGTCTCCCGTTGCCACTGGGTAAAGCTCTTGCGAGCCGTAAAGTCGGTCAGTCGCTTGGTGAGGGCAAAGATGAGCTCGCATTGTTGACGCTCAAGGGGTTCGATGTCGCTGGTGAAGCGCTGATAGATATCGCGGCCGTTGAGGGTTTGCTTGTCGATTTTTGCCTGTAGCTTTTCGAGCGCTTGCCAGTTGCGGTGGAAGAGATCGAGGGCGGGGTTACCCGTCGTGGGGGAGGGCTGGCGAGCGGGCTGCTTGCGAGCTGGATTACGAAGAGACATAGGCCGCCTCCATAGGCGTTATTTTGTTCGCTAAAACAAAAAAACCGGCGCGGGGCCGGTTTATCGCCGCGCATAAATAGCGCGAAGTCTGCCTTGCAGATGAGTTGCTGGCCATATTAAAGCCTTTCTTACGCAACAGATAGCAACAACAGAGAAATAATGGGGTGGCTGATGGGGCTCGAACCCACGACAACCGGAATCACAATCCGGGACTCTACCAACTGAGCTACAACCACCACTGAAATCATCGCCATTTTGTGTCTGCCAAGGCCTGGCCAAGGTCATCCTGAGATAATCTGCCGAATGGACGATAAGTCACACTCTTCATCAATAACTCAATGATTTAAAACACATTTTAAATGGCGCGCCCTGCAGGATTCGAACCTGCGACCCACGGCTTAGAAGGCCGTTGCTCTATCCGACTGAGCTAAGGGCGCGTTGTATCAAGAAATCCGGGGATTTCCCGATGAACCTGGTCGGTGATAAAGGATTCGAACCTTTGACCCTCTGGTCCCAAACCAGATGCGCTACCGGGCTGCGCTAATCACCGAAAATTCGCCATCCAGCATACCTTCGGCGGCACCACTGGGCAACGGGCGGGCATCATACCCAAGCGCCAAAGTCAGCGTCAACGACTTTTTCCACCAGTAAATTCAAGTGCCTACTTATTGCCCTCCCTGCGAGAGCCGCTAACACCCGCGCCAAAAAAATGCGACAATGCGCCGCAGTTGAACACATGGTGAGTGAAGAACGATGTCTGCCAAAATCATTGATGGAAAACAGGTTGCGCAAACGATTCGCAATCAGGTCGCCGCGCAAGTCCAACAGCGGTTGGCGCAGGGGAAACGGGCACCGGGTCTGGCGGTGATCCTGGTGGGGCTGGATCCGGCCTCCCAAGTCTATGTGGGCAGCAAACGTCGCGCTTGTGAAGAGGTGGGATTTGTCTCCCGCTCCTATGACCTCAGCGCCACGGCGACACAAGCGGAGCTGCTGTCCCTGATCGACCAGCTCAACGAGGATCCGGAAGTGGACGGCATCCTGGTGCAGTTGCCCTTGCCGGCCCACTGCGATACCACCCAGGTGCTGGAGCGCATTCGTCCCGACAAGGACGTTGATGGCTTCCATCCCTACAACGTGGGTCGTCTGGCCCAGCGCATCCCGGCGCTGCGACCCTGCACCCCCAAGGGGATCATGACCCTGATCGAGACCACCGGCGTCAAGACCCACGGTCTGCATGCGGTGGTGGTCGGGGCTTCCAACATCGTGGGGCGCCCCATGACGCTGGAGCTGCTGCTGGCTGGTTGCACCACCACCACCTGTCACCGTTTCACCCAGGATCTGGAGACCCAGGTGCGCCGGGCCGACTTGCTGGTGGTGGCGGTGGGCAAGCCCAACTTCATTCCGGGGGAGTGGGTCAAACCCGGTGCCCTGGTGATCGACGTGGGCATCAACCGCCTTGCGGACGGCTCCCTGGTGGGAGATGTGGAGTATGAGACCGCGCGTAATCACGCCGCCTTCATCACGCCGGTACCGGGGGGCGTGGGCCCCATGACGGTCGCCAGCCTGATGGAGAACACCCTGAGCGCCTGCCAGGATTACCACGACGCCTGATGAGGGCGCCGGGCAGAAAAGAGAAAGGGAAGGCATTGCCTTCCCTTTTTTTATGGTTCATCGCGGCTTTCCGGGGAAGGCCGCCTTGATTTTCAGAAAAAAGTATTCTGAGTCCCTAAATCCATATGCCATGCGCTTTATCACTTTGATCTTGTTGTTCACCC
>NZ_JAPCIZ010000030.1:0-48761 GCF_027707725.1 Aeromonas sp. QDB25
AAAGCAGCCTTGCGCTCACTTGAATAACGAGCCATTCGACACTCTTTATCCGCCCCCGGTCTTCACATTTAGATTATTCAGATTAGGCGACAACTATTCTGACACCGGGGGAACAGCCGCGAGCAATCAGCGCCCGTGAAGCCGCAGACGTGTTTGGCGTCTCGCCTTGGTCCATAGAGCGAGATTTTGCCAGGGTTCGAGCGTTGTCCGGGATCGTTGTGTTCGATGAGCAACGAGTACCCAGCAAGGGTGGGCAGCAGTATCTACTGCGGGTGCTGCAGGTAGACCGGAAACAGCAGATCTATTGGTTAGGGAAGGCTGCTGACGGTGGCGTACCCAAGGCGTTGTTCGAGCTGGTGGATTTACAGCATAAATAAGGTGAACTGGCGCAGGCCAGAGCCAGTTATGCCAAGGCCGCCCAACAAGGACACATTCTCGCCCAGTACACCTACGGTGAAATGCTGCGTCTGGGACAAGGGGGAAAAGAGGATTACGCGCTTGCTCTCAAGCAGTATCGCCTAGCGGCCCAGCAGGGCGACCGCCAAGCCCAATACCGAATGGGGACATTGCGTGAGGAAGGCTTGGGGGCACCTCGTAACCGGGTGCATGCTTATGCTTGGCTGTCACTGGCGGCGACAGAAGGAATGCCTGAGGCTGTACGGGCCCGTGATGAACTCGAGGCCGCGATGACCAAGCCGGAAGTCAAACAAGCGCAGAAACTCTCTGAGCACTGGTTTGGCAAGATGTCATCAACGGCTAAGAAAAGCTAAAAAAAAGAACATAGAAGGAAGCGGCCTTGGTGGGCCGCTTCCTTCTTATTCAGTTGGTGAATTACCGGATACAAACTCAGCCCACGCATCCATCATTGGACGCCGCTGATCCAGCAAGTCCGTGCGGTGGTAGGCGGCTTCTACCTTGTTCTGCACTGTGTGAGCTAATGCTCGTTCAGCGAGATCCCGCGCATAGCCCTGCTCGCTGCACCAGTCTCGAAAGCTAGAACGAAAGCCATGAGCAGTGGCCATTCGGCCAGGTGTGCAACTCCCTGCTTTGGCTCTTCTCAGAAACATCGTCAACACTGTGTCTGAGAGCGGTACTTGGTCTCTGGGGGATGGGAATACCAACTCGTCATGTAATCCCCTTAACCCTTTCAGGATTTCGACGGCACGAAGAGATAACGGAACACGATGTTGTTGTTTGGCTTTCATACGCTCGGCAGGCAAAGTCCAGACCCTTGCCTCCAAATCGACTTCTGACCACTTCATGGCTCTGACTTCACCTGAACGGCAAGCAGTCAGGATCAAGAACTCCAGCATGGAGCGGGTTACATCGTACTGTTGCGTTGTTCTCAGATGTTTTTGCACAAATGCAGGGATATCACGCCAAGGCATCGCAGGCTGATGTTCTACCCGCACAGACTTGCTGGGTTGTGCCGGTAGTAAGTGGCCAACCACATCTACTGGGTTTGCAGAGGTATAGCCGTGGGCCCATGCCCAAGCCATCACTGCGTGTAGGCGCTGCTTAACACGGCTTGCTGTTTCCGGGATCGTCAGCCATATCGGTTGCAAAACGGAAGCGATATGAGCTGGGGTAATCGCATCAATCGAGATAGCGCCAATGGTAGGAAAGGCATATTGCTCCAATGTGGTGATCCATTGCTTACCATGTTTGGGGTTCTTCCAGCCGGGTAGCAAGCTTTCGTAGACTAATCTGGCAGATGCTTCCAACGTCGGGATCTTCGGTTTGTTCTGCTCCTGAAGCCGGACCTCTAGCGGATCCAGATTATTCGCCAGCTGTTCCCGCATTGCCTGTGCGTCTCGAGCTGCGTCAGCGATGGAGATCTCGGGGTAAGTCCCGAGACCAGCATTCCGCCGTTTCTTTGTAAGTGGGCTGACATAGCGGAATACCCACTTGCCTCTGCCCTTGGCGGTAGAAGGGTGTAGCGTCAAGCCTGTAACGCCACCGTGGGCAAGGGGTTTATCTTCCGGCTTTATGCTACGAGCTTTGGTATCGGTGAGGATCGCCATCAGGTAACCTCCTTGAGAATTGAATATGCCACGCAGTATGCCACCAGGCATGCGCAGTGGTAATATGTGATTGGGGTGAATTGGACAGTGTTTGTGTCTAATCTATTGATGGTAAAGGATTTGCTGGGTTTGCGTGGAGTTGATTGGACTTGATTGCGGCGGGCACCTCCTCCGCCATCTATATAGCCCAACTGATTTATTCAGTTGGGCTTTTTCGTATTCGCGCACCTACATGCAGGTGCCATTGAGTGACAACCTGAGCGGGGCTCTCCCACCCGTCAGTTCCTTCAATGGTGGCCAACAAGATGCGGACGAGCACGGCCAGGCTGCCCGTCAGTCCGGTGGATGTCTGGCTCGAACGCCGAGCCTGTCTCTTTCACGGTCTCGATGGCCTCTGTTGTCTGAACGCTGTCATTGTCTGGGCCGTTAGATTGCTGCCGCCAGTGACGATAATCCCGCCTCCCGTGCTCTCCTGCCAGCCCATGCCTTCTCACCTTGGCCGCCACCACAGCGCCCGTGATGACACTGGAAGTGAGGGCTGAGAGCCACTCCCTGCAGCCCCCTGCCGGCATTGCCGAGCGCCAGACATCAGGGGGCAACATCATGACGCTCTCCGCTGCGTGGCTCGTCTGGCCCTCCAGGCCTGAATGCGCGCCTGGGTGCCGATGACGAAGACAAAAAAGACCGGCACGAAGAAGATGGCCAGCAGGGTGCCGCTGATCATGCCGCCGAACACGCCGGTGCCGATGGCATGCTGGGTCTCCGCGCTGGCACCGCTGGCAAGCATCAGCGGCACCACACCGAGGGTGAAGGCCAGCGACGTCATCAGGATGGGGCGCAGACGCAGGCGTGCGGCGGTCACAGCCGCATCAAGCAGCGAGCGCCCTTCGCCGTGCAACTGGCGGGCAAACTCCACGATGAGGATGGCGTTCTTGGCCGACAGGCCGATGATGGTGATCATGCCCACCTTGAAGAAGACGTCGTTGGGCATGCCGCGCAGCATCACCGCCGCCACGGCGCCGAGCAGGCCCAGGGGGACCACCAGCATCACGGAGAGCGGAATGGACCAGCTCTCGTAGAGCGCGGCCAGCACCAGGAAGACCACCAGCGCCGACAGCAGCATCAGCAGGGGGGCCTCGGCCGCGGACTGGCGCTCCTGCAGCGACTGTCCCGTCCAGGCCAGGGCGAAGCCTGGCGGCAATTGCGCCACCAGGCGATCCATTTCCGCCATCGCGGCGCCACTGGACACCCCGGGGGCGGCACTCCCGGAGAGACGCACGGCGGGGAAGCCCTCGAAGCGCATCATCTGTTGCGGCGACTGGCGCCAGGTCGGCGTCACCACCTCCCGCAGGGGCACCATGCCGCCGCTGGCATTGCGCACCCGCAGGCCGAGTACGTCATCGAGCTGCATGCGCGCCTTGGCGTCGGCCTGCAGGATGACCTGCTGCATGTGCCCGCCGTTGGGAAAGTCGTTGATGTAGAGCGACCCCATCGCCGCCGACAGGGTGCTGCTCACGCTGGTGAACGAGAGTCCCATGGCCTCGGCCTTCTGCCGGTTGATCTCGAGGTGAATGCTCTCGCCGGGGGGCAGGCTGTCCGGATAGACATCGCTCACCACCTCGCTTTGGGCCGCCAGTGCCAGCAGTTGCGCCTGGGCGGCCAGCAGCGCGGCCTCCCCCTGGTTGGCCCTGTCTTGCAGGAAGAGCGTGAAACCCGAAGAGGTGCCCAGTTCGTCGATGGCGGGCGGCAACAGGCTCATCACAGTGCCTTCCTTGCTGTTGGCCATGGCGGCCTGTGCCAGCTCCGCCTCTTCGGCGGCCGTGGCACCATGGCGCTGGTCCCACTCTTTGAGCATGGTGAAGGCCATGGCCGCATTGGGGCCGGCGCCGGAGAAGCTGAAGCCCTGTACCACCAGGTTGGTGTCGAGCGCCTCGCGAGAGGCCACATGGGCCTCGAACTCCTTGATGACGGCCAGGGTGCGCTCGCTGGTGGCGCCGGTCGGCAACTGGATGGAGGTCATGAAGTAGCCCTGATCCTCGTCCGGCAGGAAAGAGGAGGGCAGCTGGGTGGCCGTAATGGCCAGCACGGCGCAGAGGGCAAGGAAGGCCGCCATCATCCGTCCGCTGCGCCCGACCAGCCGGGTGACCCGAACGCTGTAGCCTGCGGTGAGCCGCTCGACGCCCCGGTTGAAGGCGCCGAAGAAGCCGCGCTTCTCATGGTGATCCGGGCTGACCGGACTCAGCAGGGTGGCGCAGAGCGCCGGCGTCAGGGTCAGGGCGAGGAAGGCGGAAATCAGGATCGACACCGCCATCGACAGGGTGAACTGCTGGTAGATGACCCCCACGGAGCCGCTGCCGAACGCCATGGGGATGAACACCGCCGTGAGCACCAGGGTGATGCCGATCACCGCCCCGGTGATCTCCTTCATGGCCCGCGATGTCGCCTCCCTGGGCGATAGCCCCTGGGTGGCCATCAGGCGCTCGACGTTCTCCACCACCACGATGGCGTCGTCGACGATGATGCCGATGGCCAGCACCATGCCGAACATGGTCAGGGAGTTGATGGAAAAGCCGGCCAGCAGCATCACCGCGAAGGTGCCGAGCAGGGCGATGGGGGCGACGATGGCCGGGATCAGGGTGTAGCGCAGGTTCTGCAGGAAGAGGAATATCACCAGGAACACCAGCACCATGGCTTCCAGCAGGGTGTGGATCACCTTGTCGATGGAGACCTTGACGAAGGGGGCCGAGTCAAAGGGGATCGAATAGGCCATGCCCGCCGGCAGGGTTGGCGAGAGCTGGGCAAGACGGGTGCGTACCGCATCGGCGGTGCGCACGGCGTTGGCGCCGGGGGAGAGCTGGATGGCGGCGCTGGTGGCAGCCACCCCGTTCTCGCGGTTGGAAAAGGCGTAGGATTGCGCCCCCAGCTCGACCCGGGCCACGTCACCCAGCACCAGCTTGGCGCCATCACTACCGGCCCGCAGCACGATGGCGGCGAATGCCTCGGGAGTGGTCAGCTGCCCCTGTACCGTGAGGGGAACCGTCAGTCGCTGGCCAGGCAGGGCGGGTTCGTCGCCGAGGCGCCCCGGTGCAATCTGCACGTTCTGCTGCTCGATGGCCTGCGCCACCTCGCTGATGGTCAACCCGTAGGCGGCGAGCTTGCCCGGATCCACCCAGATGCGCATGGCCTGCTCGGCGCCGAACAGCTGCACTCGCCCCACGCCGTCGATGCGGCGCAGCTCCTGCACGATATTGCGGGCCATGTAGTCGTTCAGCGCGACCTCATCGAAGCGGCCATCCGGTGAAGTCATGCCGACCATCATCAGAAAACCGGACGAGGCGGACTCCACCTGCAGGCCGGTTTGCCGCACCGCCTGTGGCAAGCGAGGCTCGACCGCCTTGATGCGGTTTTGCACGTCCATCTGGGCCAGCTCCGGATCGGTGCCCGGCTTGAAGGTGGCGGTGATCTGCGCGCTGCCGGAGGCATCTACCGACGACTCGAAGTAGAGCAGGTTCTTCACCCCCGACAGCTCGCGCTCGATCAGGCTCACCACCGCATCGTTCAGGGTCTGCGGCGTGGCGCCCGGATAGGTGGCATAGAGGGTCACCGACACCGGCGCCACCGAGGGATAGCGGGAGATGGGCAGCTTGGGGATGGCGATGACCCCCGCCAGCACGATGAAGAGGGCGATCACCCAGGCAAACACCGGGCGATGAATGAAAAACTGCGGCATGAAATGTCTCCGATTCAACGGTTACCGGCGTCAGCCTGCTGGCTGACGGCGGGGGATTGCCAGGGATGGGCAATGACTTGCGTCCCCGGGGTCAGGCGGTCGATCCCCTCGATCACCACCCGCTGTCCGGCGTTGAGCCCGGACGTGATGCGGTACTGGCTATTCACCAGTTCAGCGGTGTTGACCGGAACCAGTTGTGCCTGCCCCTGGCCATCCAGCACCCACACGCTGGTCTGGCCCGATGTGCGCACCACCGCCTGCTGAGGCACGCTCAGGGCGTTGGCATAGTGAGCCCGGGGAATGCGCGCCTGCACGTAGAGGCCGGGCAAGAGCCGCCGCTCCGGGTTGTCCACCAGTACCCGCAGCAGTACGTCGCCGGTCCCGGCATCCACCTCGATGCCGGAGAAGAGGATGTGCCCCTGCATGCCGAGCGGCTTGCCGTCGCTGCCGAGGATGTCCACCGCCAGTTCCGGTGCCGTCGAACCAGCCTGCTGGCGCAGGGTGTCGAGCACAGAGGCTGGTTGACGCACATCGACGTAGACCTGATCGATCTGCTGGATCCTGGCCATGGGGGTGGCGTCGGTGGGGGACACCAGGGCCCCTTCACTCACCAGCGCCTGATCGATGCGCCCGGCGATGGGGGCCTCCACGCTGGCAAATTGCAGGTTCAGCTGGTGCCGGGCCAGGGTCGCCCTGGCCTGAGCCACGTCGGCGGCCGCCTGATCACGCTGGGAGACCGCATCGTCATAGGTCTGGCGGCTGATGGCCTCGGTGCGCAGCAGCGGCACCAGACGGTCAATCTGGATACGGGCGCGGGCCAGCACGGCCTCCGCGCGCTGCAATGCGGCGGCGGCGCTGTCGACATCCGCCTTGAAGGGGGCCGGATTTATCTGGAACAGCACGGTGCCAGCGTTGATCTCGGCACCCTGCTCGAACAGGCGGCGCTGCACGATGCCGCTGATCTGGGCCCGAATTTCGGCGCTGCGCACCGCGGCTACCCGGGCGGGCAGATCCTCGCTGATGACCAGGTCCTGACCTGCCAGCGTCATCACCGACACCTGAGGAAAGGCCGGCGCATCTTGCGCTTGCGACGCCCCATCGCAACCTGCCAACCCGAATGCGGCAATGACGGCGAGCAGGGTGCCCGCATACCGCTGTTTGACAAACATCATATTCACCTCGTTAAACCGCCTCCCGGGCATGGTGCTGCCGCGAGAGCACATCGAGCGGGCATTATGGAGAGGGGCTATTGCGAATGATTCGAGGCTTTGTGGAGAATCCATGGAGGCGGTGATAAAGTTCAAACCCCCCATTTTCGAGGCCGACCATGTCGTATCTTCCTGCTTCCGCCAACCCGGCGGCCCAGTCACTGGTACTGATTGCAGAGGATGAAGCCGAGATAGCCGACATCCTCGCCGCTTACCTGCAACGCCACGGATTGCGCACTTTGCATGCCGCCGATGGCCGCGAAGCCCTGGCCATGCACCAGACATGCAAACCCGATCTCCTGCTGCTGGATGTGCAGATGCCGCAGCTCGACGGCTGGCAGGTGCTCAGCGAGATCCGGGCCCGTGGCGACACGCCGGTGATCATGCTGACCGCCCTGGATCAGGACCTCGACAAGCTGATGGGGCTGCACATGGGGGCGGATGACTATGTGGTCAAACCCTTCAACCCGGCCGAAGTGGTGGCCCGGGTACAGGCGGTGCTCAGACGCAGCCAGGCAGCGAAACAGGCCACGGCCCGGGTGCTGCGGGTCGGCCCCTTCCAGATCGATCTGGAGAGCCACGAGGCCAGCATTTGCCGCGATGAGGGGCAGCAGGTGCTGGATCTGACCCTGACCGAGTTCAAGTTGCTCGCCTCCCTGATGCGGGTACCCAAGCGGGTGTTCAGCCGCGCCGAACTGCTGACCCACTGCCTGCCGGAGGGGGATACCCAGGAGCGCACGGTGGACAGCCACATCAGCAAGCTGCGCAAGAAGCTGGAGGCACAGGGCATCCAGGGGGTGCCCGCCAGTGTCTGGGGCGTCGGCTATCGCTTCGGGGGCGATGCGTGAGATCGGCCCCCGGCCTGCGCAGGCAGATCATCCACTCCCTGGGGCTGATGGCGCTCGGCATCATCTGCCTCGCGGTGATCGGCACCTATGTGTTCTACGCCATTGCCGTGACCTATGTGCCTGGCAGCATTTCCGAGAGCTGGATGCCCTCCAGGGTCGAGATGATCTGGATTGGCTCGACCATTCTCATTGCATTGGGGATGGCGCTGTACGTGGCGGTGCGCCTCTCTCGCCGCATCCTGACTCCGCTCAATTCGGTGGCGAACAGCCTGCGCGAGGTGGCAGAGGGCAAACTCGATGCGCGCGTGCCGCTGGATGAACAGGCGATCGGGGAGACGGCGCAACTGGTGCGGGACTTCAACACCATGGCCGAACGGCTGCAGAGCATGACCCGTGAGCGGGAGTTCTGGAATGCCGCCATCGCCCACGAATTGCGCACCCCGGTGACCATCTTGCGTGGCCGCTTGCAGGGGCTGGCCGAAGGGGTATTTCCGCCAGAACGTGCGCTCTTTGAAGGTTTGTTGCGCCAGGTGGAGGGATTGACCCACCTGATCGAAGACTTGCGGGTACTCAGTCTCAACGACAGCGGCCACCTGGAGCTGCAACGAGAGGCGATCAGGCTGGCCGACGAGCTTGCCGTGGTGCTTGAGGCGTTTGCCACCCCCCTGGCCGCGAGCGGTTTCACTATCAAGCGGGAGCTCGATGCCGAACTCTGGGTCTGTTGCGATGCTCTTCGCATCCGTCAGGCCCTGATGGCGCTGCTGGAAAATGCCCAGAAGCATGGGGTGCCGGGCATGCTGACCGTGCGCCTGCATCGTTCGGGCACCCAGTGCATCCTGAGCGTGGAAGACGAAGGGCCCGGCATCAGCGAGGAGGTCGCCGCCCATATCTTCGAGGCGTTTCGCCGGGGGGATCCGTCACGCTCACGCAAGAGTGGCGGCAGCGGGCTCGGGCTGGCCGTGGTCAAGGCCATTGCCGAGGCTCACGGCGGCAGTGCGGTCTGCCAATCCGGCGGGCGGGGCGGCACCCTGTTCCTGCTTTCCTGGCCCCTCTTGCACCCTGACGGCAGGTCATGACCCCGCATTGCCGCATCGGCTCGGGATGGGCGCGCCGAGGCGCGTGTGTTGACTGTGATCCAACAGCCCAAAAAAGCCCATCTCATGGGGAGAGACGGGCTTTTTTTATGGCTTGCAGGCAGCGCCCTCATGGGGCGCACCGGGATCAATGCTCGGCCAGCAGGGGCTCTCCCTCCTGGCATTTGTCGTGGATGGCAAAGCGATCGACCAGGGTGGCACTGGCGTCGTTCAGGCCGATGACCGCCACCTCTTTCCCCTCACGGCGGAACTTGATGACCACCTTGTCGAGGGCCGTGATGGCGGTGATGTCCCAGAAGTGGGCGTGCGTCAGGTCGATGACCACCTTCTCCACTTCCTCCCTGAAATCGAAACCGGCCAGGAACTGCTCGGCGCTGGCAAAGAAGACCTGGCCCCGCACCAGATAGGTACGCACGGCGCCGCTGCGCTCGCTGTCGCTCTTGACCAGCATGACGCGGGCAACCTTGTGGGCGAAGAAGAGGGAGGCGAGCAGCACCCCCACGAAGACCCCGAGTGCCAGGTTGTGGGTCGCGACCACCACGGCGACGGTGGTCGCCATCACCAGGTTGGTGGAGAGGGGGTGGCTCTTCAGGTTGCGTACCGACTCCCAGGAAAACGTGCCGATGGAGACCATGATCATCACGGCCACCAGGGCTGCCATGGGGATCTGACGGATCCACTCATCCATGAAGACCACCATCAGGATGAGCAGGGTCCCCGCCACGAAGGTGGAGAGGCGGCCGCGGCCACCGGATTTGATGTTGATGACGGACTGGCCAATCATGGCGCACCCCGCCATGCCTCCCAGCAGACCGGCGCCGATGTTGGCGATCCCCTGACCCTTGCACTCGCGGTTGCGATCGCTTGGAGTGTCGGTCATCTCGTCGACGATGGCTGCCGTCATCATGGACTCGAGCAGTCCCACCACCGCCAGCCCCGCTGAGTAGGGGAAGATGATGGCCAGGGTCTCCAGATTGAGGGGCACGTCGGGCCAGAGGAAGACCGGCAGGGTATCGGGCAGCTCACCCATGTCGCCCACGGTACGGATGTCGATGCCCAGGGTGATGGCCACCGCCGTCAGGATGACGATGCACAGCAGGGGGGAGGGGAGCAGTTTGCCCACCACGGGAACGAGCGGGAACAGATAGATGATGCCAAGCCCGGCCGCGGTCATGGCGTAGACCTGCCAGGTGACGTTGGTGAGCTCGGGCAGCTGGGCCATGAAGATAAGGATGGCCAGGGCGTTGACGAAGCCGGTCACCACGGAGCGGGAGACGAATCGCATCAGGCTGCCGAGCCTGAGGTAGCCCGCCGCTATCTGGAAGAGGCCGGTGAGCAGGGTGGCTGCCAGCAGATACTGCAGGCCATGTTCCTTGACCAGGGTCACCATCAGGAGTGCCATGGCGCCGGTGGCGGCGGAAATCATGCCGGGACGACCGCCGACGAAGGCGATGACCACGGCGATGCAGAAGGAGGCATAGAGGCCGACCTTGGGGTCGACGCCCGCAATGATGGAGAAGGCGATGGCCTCCGGGATCAGCGCCAGGGCGACGACGATGCCCGACAGCAGATCGCCCCGTATGTTGGAGAACCACTCTTGTCTTGCACGTTCCAGCATGGGGATTTTCTCGCTCGTTGAGGATCCATGGCCACAGGCCCGCAAATCAGGGGAAATGGCGGGGATCACAGGGTTGGATTGGCTGTTGATGGCCGGGTAAACCGGCCGGTCGGCATAACCGGAGTCAGGCGGCAGAGGCCGCACAGGGCAGGGTCAGGGCGGCGTGACGGCCACCCCAGAGCACATAACAGGCATAAGGGGCGCATGTTAACAGCCGGTGCCAGGCCGGGGAAGCCCGGATTGTTTTATCTAGCACAAGAGCAGCCAACATAGACCAAACAAGGGGGCTCTGCCGTTTTCAGAGAAGTGATTGATGCGATTATGGCAACACCGAAGGGGGCAACACCATGGGACCGGCCACCGTACGGGCTGCCTCGTCACCTCGCAGTACCCGTACTATCTCGAGGGCGAACTCGATGGCGGTACCCGGGCCCAGGCTGGTGATCAGGCGATGGGCTTCATCGGTCACGACCCGCGCCGTGCTCAATTGTGTCGCGGGCAGACGGGCCTGAAAGCCCGGATGGCAGGTGGTGCTCGCATTCCCCAGCAAGCCGTGATGGTGCAGTACCACGGCGGGTGCGGCGCAGATGGCGGCGCGCCAGCGGCCGAGGCCTGCCTGCTCCCGTAGCAGGTCGATGGCGAGGGGGGTGTCGCGGATCACTTCGCTGCCAGGCAGACCGCCCGGCACGACCATGGCATCGAAGTCACGGGTGGTCAGCTCGTCGAGATGGCAATCCGCCACCAGTTGCACCCCGCGAGAGGCGCGGATCTGGCGCGCTCCTGTGGGGCAGCAGGAGGCCAGCACCACATCGATGCCACCCCGAACCAGGGTATCGACGATGGCAACCGTCTCTATCTCTTCCGACCCGGGGGCCACCAGTACCAGTACGCTCATCCTGCACTCCTTGCTTGCCAGCTGCTCTGCTCAGCGCTTCTCTTTGACGGCCTGATAGAGGCCCTGATTGACCGGCACCGCGATACCGTGAAGGGCGGCCTTGCCCAGCAGGAAGCCGGTGATGGCTTCGATCTCGGTCTCGCGGCCCTGTTCCATGTCCTGATACATGGAAGAGTAATTGTCGGCGGTGAGCTCCACCACCATCATGACGCGGCGCAGCAGCTCTTCGCTGCCGGTGGGCTGACCTTCGGCCCGCATGACGTCAGCCACTTCCACGCAGATTTGCTGCAGGGCATCGGCAAAACGCGGACCGGCCAATTCGCCGTTCTTGAGCTTGTAGAGCGCGGTGAGGGGATTGATGGCGCAGTTGACGGCGAGTTTCTGCCACTGACGTGTCAGGATCTGCTCATCCCAACCGGCCTGACCCAGGGCGCTGGCCAGCTCGTCGGCGAGGTGGGCATGGGCACGGGCCGCTTCGTTGATTGGGCCCAGCCAGGTCTCCCCCTTGCCGGTGTGGCGGAACACGAAGTGGCCGCTCTGCATGGCGCCATGGCTGGTGACGCCGGCGATCACCGGATTGTCGGGGAAGAGTGCGACCACCTGATCGGCGATCCCCATGCCGTTGTGCAGCAGCACGATGGGCACCCCTGCCGCCAGTTGCCCGACCAGGGGAGTGAGGGCCGATATCACCTGCCCCGCCTTGGTCATCACCAGCAGGCGTTTGATGCTGCCCGGCTTGTCGATGAAGGCGCGTTCGATGGCCAGGAGCTGGGTATGCCCCTCAAGTGAGGTAAAGTCGACGCCGGGGTGCAAGGTGGCACGATGGCGCTCGCGCAGCAGGAGGCGGGTTGCTTGGCCGCTTTGGGTCAACAGGGAGGCGAAGACGCCGCCCAGGGCGCCGCAGCCCAGCAAGGTCCACTCGGGAGAGACAGGGTGACGGCGTGTTTTCAGGTTGTTGTCGCGTAATCCGCTTGGCATGAAGAGGCTCGATCATGGGAAGGGCTGCCATCCTGTCAACCGCCAACCCGGGATAAGGGAAGATGTCGCTTGGTGAATACCTGGAACCGGTGCATGAGCTGGTTGCCGGGTCGTGCTCAAGGTTCATGCGCAGCCAGGGAGCCTCATGTATGCATGAACATGCGGGTGTCTGGGCTGCACTTCACCGAGTGTCGGACCTCTCGCGGTCGCTCCTAAACGGGTTCTAACGGGTCTCACCATTCCTGTGCGCAGGGGATTCTAGCAGAGCAATCCCATCGAAATCAGCAAATTTGCCCGTTTTCTGGTAGATTTGCCCACCTGTCAGCACAACCTGAAGTACAGCATGAGGAGCCCGGCTATGCCGTCATTCGATATTGTCTCTGAAGTCAAAATGAACGAGGTGTTGAACGCCGTTGATAACGCCAACCGTGAACTGGCGACCCGTTTCGATTTTCGTGGTGTGGAAGCCAGCTTCGAATTGAACAAGGAAGAAGTGAAGCTGGAAGCCGATGCCGATTTCCAGCTCAAGCAGATGGTCGAGATCCTGCGCGGCGCCCTGCTCAAGCGCCAGATCGAGAACAGTTCCATGGATGTGGGTGACAGCGTCCACTCCGGCAAACGTTTCCACCTGACCGTGAAGTTCAAGCAGGGGATCGACAAGGAAGTGGCCAAGAAGCTGGTGAAGCTCATCAAGGACTCCAAGATCAAGGTGCAGGCTGCCATCCAGGGCGACGAGGTGCGGGTCACCGGCAAGAAGCGCGACGATCTGCAAGAGACCATGGCCTTGGTGCGTGGCGCCGAACTGGGCCAGCCGATGCAGTTCCAGAACTTCCGCGACTGATGGCGAACGGGGAGGGCGCGGCTCTCCCCCCACTGCCAGCATGAGGGCATAAAAAAACCGGAGCAGCTGCTCCGGTTTTTTGTATCCGTGTGACGAGTTCGATTAGAACTTGTAGGTCACGGAGAAGTAGTGGCTGAAGCCAGAGCTCTTCCACGGGGTACCGTCGTAGGCGGTGGAACCGTCTTTGGTGCCGTAGGCATCCATGAAGTACTTCAGGCCGTAACCGACGGCGTAGCGGTCGGAGTGCCAGTAGATACCGTGGAAGGTAGCCAGGTTGTCGCTGGTACGGTCAGCACGGTTGTGGGTGTCCAAGTCGAAGGCGTAGTCCAGGTAACCCTGATAGGAGACGAAGCTGCCGTTGCTGAAGGTGTAGAAAGGCTTGAACCAGTTCATGGCGAACCAGTAACCGTTCCACTCACCCTCTTCTTCGGTGAAGAACTGGTTTTCGGTGGCGTGACGAGCATACAGGTTCATGCCCACTTTGCCGAACCAAGGCACTTGTACATCAGCACCCAGACCGATCATGTTTTCCATCTGGTTGTCGCCGATGTTGTTCAGAGAGGCGATGTAAACCTCTTGCACCGGACCGAAGGAGAGATCTTTACCAGTCAGCGCATCCAGAGACATACGCGGCGCAAACTTCATGAACAGGTTCTGACCCTTGTGCTTGTCGCTGTGACGGGAGTCGAAGATATCGAAGACGTCGACGTAACCGTACAGGTCAAACAGGCCGGAGCGACCACCGAATTCCATTTCGAAGTAGGTGTCGTTGTAATCTTCAGCACCTGCAGTGAAAGGACGTTGGTCGATGGTGTGCATCACGTTGAACTGCATCCACTTGTAGTCGTTCTTGTGGATGTCGCCGCTGTAGTCGGCAGCGAAGGCCGGGGTGGCGGAGGCAGCCAGCAGACCGGCAGCGATCAGAGTCTTGGTAAATTTGGCCATTTTATTGGTCTCTTGTGCGTTAGTTGAGGTTTTCCGTAGCCTGCCCACAAGGAGCGGGAGGGATTCTAGCCAAATAAATTCAACGGATAAACAAGCACCAGGGAACTTTGTCAGGATTTGTGAATCTAATCACCCCCTAAAATGCGCAAACGCTTGCTATTTGTGCGTTTGTGGTGACAAGGTGCTGCCTCGTTTGGCAACCATGATGATCAGGATCATCACCGGAATGCCGAGCAGACTGGTGCCGATGAAGAAGTGGCTGTAGCCGATCTGCTCCACCACGCGACCAGAAAACCCCGCCAGCAACTTGGGCAGCAACAGCATGATGGAGCTGAACAGGGCGTACTGGGTGGCGGAGAAGGCTACGTTGGTGAGGCTCGATAGATAGGTTACAAACGCAGCCGTCGCTATGCCGGCGCTGAGGTTGTCCAGCGAGATGATCAGAGTCAGCAGCTCCAGGTTGTGGCCCACTTCGTTGAGGAGAGCGAACAGCAGATTGGTGCTGGCGGTCAGCACGGCGCCGAGGAACAGGATGCGCAGGGTGCCAAAGCGCATCACCAGCACGCCCCCGAGCGCGGCTCCCACCAGCGTCATGATGACACCATAGACCTTGGTGATGGTGGCCACTTCCGTCTTGCTGAACTGCAGATCCACATAGAAGCTGTTGGACATCACCCCCATCACCACGTCCGAGATGCGATAGCAGGCGATAAGCCCGAGGATCAGCAGGGCCGAGGAGCCGTAGCGGCGAAAGAAGTCGGCGAAGGGACACCAGATGGCCTCGTAGGTCCAGGCCCCCAGCCCGGCCAGCGTGGGTGACCAACCCCGTGCCAGCAGGGTAGCCTTGCGCGCCATCTGCTGCTCGTCCTGACTCTTGAGATCGATCTGCGGCTCGTGACTCATCAGGGTGGTGAGGATGCCAAGAGACATCAGCCCTCCCATCAGCAGATAGGTGAGCTGCCAGCCGCGATAGTCATAGCCGCTGTTGCTGCCGAGCCAGGCCGCCAGCGCCAGCGCCCCCGCTCCCGCCATGATCATGGCGAGTCGATACCCCGTCATATAAGAAGCGGCCATGGCCGCCTGCAGCCGCTCGGGAGCGGATTCGATGCGATAGGCATCGATGACGATGTCCTGGGTGGCAGAGGAGAAAGCCACCAGCAGGGCGAAGAGGGCCAGTTGGGCGAGCTGGGTCTTGGGATCGCAATAGGCCATCCCCACCAGGGAGAGGGCGATCAGCACCTGGGAGAACAGCATCCAACTGCGTCGTCGCCCAAGCAGCCGTGACAGCAGGGGCAGGGGCAGCCGATCCACCAGGGGCGACCACAGCCACTTGAAACCGTAGGCCAGTGCAACCCAGCTCATGTAACCGATGTCGGTCAGGCTGACATCCGCCTCGCGCAGCCAGAACGAGAGGGTGCCAAAGACCAGCAGCAAGGGCAGGCCGGAGGAGAATCCCATGGCGAACAGGATGAGTACCCGCGCTTCCAGATAGACGGCGAGGGCATCTCGCCAGCGGGTGGCGCGGCCCGGTGTGTGACTGGGCGGGCGGAGATTGTTCAACAGCCTGACTCCTCTGGGAAAAGGGGGTCATTTTGTCAGGTTCGGCAGGCGTAGCCAAGGCAAGCCGAGTGGCGGGCGGCAGGTTTCAGGGACGTGAGCCGATGCAGTGGTGCGGGCAGGGGCCCCCGTCGGCGAGAAAATTGGCGCAGGCCATGAGTTGCAGGCGCAGCGCGTCATCACAGAGGAGGCGCTGCTCATCCCACAGGTGCAGGCTGTGAAGCAGATGCCAGAACACTCCTTCCTGTGCGTTGGCGGGGGTTTTGTCCATGGGGATCACGCAGAGCGCCTGCCAGTGGGAGAGGAGCTGCCAACTCAAGTCTTCCAGCTGCTGATAGGGAATCTTGCGTGCCAGAAAATGGCGAACCGCCTGGGCCAGCGGGCCGGCGTGTTGGGTTATGTAATCATGACAGGTCACCGGCTCCTCCTTCTGGTTCTGCTCCCCGATGCGTGGCACACATCGGGGAGCAGAGTATAGAAAAAGAGACCGGTGACCCGTTCAGGGACGCGGTGGAATGTGATCCGGGCCGCGTTATTTGTCCGCGAGCAGCACCACTTTCTTCAGGATGATGGGGCTGGTGGGGACGTCGTTGGCACGCAGGATGGAGCTGTAGCCGGTCTGGACCTGGGCCAGTTTGTCCAGCACCTCCATCCCCTTCACGACCTGGCCGAACACGGTGTAACCGGCGCCGGCATTGGCGTTGAGGTTGTCGTTGTCCACCAGATTGAAATAGAACTGGCGAGTGGCGCTGTCGACCGCCTGGGTGCGGGCCATGGCGATGGTGCCGCGCTTGTTGGGCAGGCCGCCTCTGGACTCGTTGACCACGGGATCGAAGGTCGGCAGGGGCTGGAACTGCTGGTTGTAGCCTCCACCCTGCACCACGAAGTTCTGGATCACCCGGTGGAACAGGCTGCCGTCATAGCTGCCGTCTGCCACGTAGCGCAGGAAGTTCTTCACGGTCTGGGGCGCCTGTTTGGGGGCCAGCTCCACGACGATGGTGCCATGGTTGGTCTCCATCTGGACTTTTTGACCGGCAAAAGCCAGGGGGGCGATCAGGGTGACCAGTAACCAGAGTTTCTTCATTTATATATCCTCGCTCAGCTCGGCTGACCCTTGAGATAACCGCGCAGCGCCTCGTCGGCCATGATCTGCTGCAGCACGCTGCCCAGCTGCTGGTTCAGAGTGGATTCCAGATCGGCCATGCTCGGTTCGCCCGGGCCCTCCTTGCTGGAGGACATGTTGAACTGCTTGGTCAGCTTGCTGCCCTGGAAGTCCGCAATCACCTGCAGGCTGACGCGGGACTTGGTGACATAGGTGAAGGTCTTCTCTTCCACGGTGACGGCGGCAGTGGAGATGGCCAGCGTCAGGTTGGTGGTGCCGCTGTTGCCCACTTCCAGGCCCTGGCTGCGCAGCCCTTCCGCCAGTTTTTCAGCCAGCAGGCTGTTGAGAGGCTGACTGCTGTTCACCAGCACAGGAGCCTTCTCTTTCTTCTTGATGGAGAAGACATAGGCGGCTTCACGCTTGTCCACCCCTTCCATGGTGATGCGGTTGCCGGAGTAGTACTGCTGGTTGGAGGGGATGACTTGCGGGTTGAGCAGGGCGCTCTCGGGCCAGTGAGTAGCACAACCGCCCAATACCAGAGCGGCCAGCAGCAAGAGTGACTTTTTCATCATGGGTTTCCTTTAGCTTTATCTTTAGCGTTTGATGGCTTTCAAAATAACGAATTTGCTGTTCGACGCAACGACTTGTGCGTTGCCAAACAGGCGCTTGAGTTTGTTGTGATAGTCCAGATGACGGTTGCCTACTATCCAGAGTTCGCCCCCCTGAGGCAACACCCGGTGGGCGTCGCTGAACATCTGCCAGGCGATGTGATCGGTGATCGCCTGCAACTGATGGAAGGGGGGATTGCAGAGGATCCTGTCCGCTGCCCCGACGGGAACGTCATCGAGACAGTTGTTGACCATGAAGTGGGCACGGGGCAGGGCATCGGGCAGGTTGTGCTCGACGTTGAGCCGTGCGGACGCCACCGCCATCCGGGATTCGTCGATGAAGGTCACCTCCACCTCGCTGTCCCGCGCGAGCAGGGAGAGCCCGAGCACGCCGTTGCCACAGCCCAGATCGATCACCCTGCGGGCACTGTGGATGGGCAGGTTGTCCAGCATGAAGCGGGCGCCGATATCCAGGCTGGTGCGCGAGAACACGTTGGCATGGTTGTGGATGAGCATGTCGGTGCCTTCCAGCGGCCAGACGGTCGGGAAGGGACTGGTCAGGGACGGGCGCTCGGCGGCCGGGGTGCAATGAATGAGGCGCGCCTTCTTCCAGGCGAGCGAGGTGCGGGTCTCCCCCAGATACTTTTCGAACAGCTTGAGGGTGGAGGTGTGGATGTCCTTGGCCTTGCCGGCAGCAATGATGCGGGTCGCAGGGGTCACGACCCCGCGCAGGGCAAGCAGTTGCTGCTCCAGCAGCGCCTGATACTTGGAGACCTTGATCACCACCAGGGCGGGGGCATCGGGCAGGGGGGCCAGGGCATCCTGCAGGGTGATGGAGTGGGGATCCAGCCCGTTTTCCGCCAGGTTGGCCAGGGTGGCCCGCTCGCTGATGTGGGAGTCGGTCACGCAGACGGGGGCGTGGGCATGCAGGTAGCCTGCCAGGGCACCGAAGCCGTCGTTCATGATGATGACGGGGCCGTCAGGTGCCTGCTGCGATTCGGCAAGGTGGCTTATCAGGTACTCGTCCGCCGCATCCCAGGCCTGCAGGGGGTCCTGGCTCTGCCGTGGGTAACGATACAGGGTCAGGCGGCAGTGGGCCGTGTCGAGCAGGGTTTGCATAGGCAAGAGTCCAACGTGTGATTGATGAATGGCGACCGTCTGCCCCGTGTTGCCCGGCAGCGGTGAAAGTGGCGCTATTCTAGCGGCGGCGGAGAAATTCACCAGTCCGGTGCGGCGAGAGCGAGCGGATCCTTCGTACCTGATGCATCGGGCGCACAACCCTGGCTACAATGGCCGGATATTCAACGAGGAGTCCTTACCGTGAGCATGCAACAACAGATAGAGGCCAAGCTGGCCGCCGCGCTCTCCCCGAGCCACCTGGAAGTGATCAATGAGAGCTACATGCACAGGGTGGCACCGGGCTCCGAAAGCCACTTCAAGGTAGTCGTGGTGAGCCAGGCGTTTGAGGGACAGCGTTTGCTGGGTCGCCATCGTCAGGTGAACGGGGTGCTGGCCGACGAGCTGGCGGGAGCCATTCATGCATTGGCGCTGCATACCTATACCGAATCCGAGTGGCAGGCCCGGGAGCAGGCGCCAAAGACGCCGGGTTGCGTCAGCAAATCCCCCTTTGCGTGAGCCGTTGGACCTTCTGATGGCGCCTTCCTCGGGCCATTAACAGCGCTATCACGAATGGTGTGCAGCCAGGGATGAGGGGGAGGAGCATTATTTTTTCTAATCCTTTTTCTTGTGCCTGAAGAATACCTCTATATGGTTAGTTTTGCGAAAAGTCCTTTAAAACCACGGTTTGCAAGGACGTGCGCGAAATATTCAGTGAAGGTTAATTTTGTGATAGGGCGGGGATTTTCCCCATTTGGCGTGGCGGCTAACTCGCCTAAGGTGGTAAACTCAGGCGCTTTTGAATGATCCTGTATGTTGCTGATTTGTTTATTTCTTCGACAGCTTTCCGCGATGTTGACGGGCTCATTCAACAACTCGTCGTGATGTATTTCTCGGCGCTAACCAACCTGTCTTCCCTTAACGGTAGTGCAAGTGAGTATGATTACAATTAAAAGAGGACTGGACATCCCCGTGCTGGGTGCTCCGGAGCAAGTAATCTACGATGGCCCGGCCATCACCCGTGTTGCTACACTCGGCGAAGAGTTCGTGGGGATGCGTCCTACTATGTTTGTCAAAGTAGGTGATCGCGTCATTAAAGGTCAGGAGCTCTTCGAAGATAAGAAGAATCCCGGCGTTAAATTCACGGCCCCTGCCACCGGTGTGGTTTCTGAGATCAACCGTGGTGCCAAGCGTGTTCTCCAGTCCGTCGTCATCGACATCGATGGGTCCGACGAGCAGGTGACCTTTGAGCATTTTGCCTCCGCCGAGCTGCCACAGCTCGAGCGTAGCAAGGTGCAGGAGAGCCTGGTCGCATCAGGCCAATGGACCGCGCTGCGTACCCGCCCGTTCAGCAAGGTGCCTGCCGTGGGTTCCACCCCGCGCGCCATCTTCGTCACCGCCATGGACACCAACCCGCTGGCCGCCAGTGCGGAGCTGATCATCAAGGAACAGGCCCAGGCCTTCCTCGACGGTCTGGCCGTGCTGACCCGCCTGACCGATGGTACCGTCCACGTCTGCAAGGGCGAAGCCAGCCTGCCGCACTCCTCCTTGGCCCAGGTCAAGGAAGCCGTGTTCGTCGGTCCGCATCCCGCCGGTCTGCCGGGCACCCACATCCACTTCCTGGATCCGGTCGGTGCCAACAAGGTGCAGTGGCACATCAACTATCAGGACGTGATCGCTTACGGCAAGCTGTTCACCACCGGCCAGATCTTCACCGACAAGGTGATCTCCCTGGCTGGCCCGAACGTCATCAAGCCGCGTCTGCTGCGTACCCGTCTGGGTGCCAGCCTCAGCCAGCTGACCAACAACGAGCTGCGTGCGGACGAAAACCGCATCATCTCCGGTTCCCTGCTGAGCGGTGCCAAGGCCGAAGGGGTCCATGACTACCTGGGTCGCTTCCACAACCAGGTGAGCGTGCTGGGCGAAGGCCGTGAGAAAGAGTTCATGGGCTGGGTCAAACCCAGTGCCAACAAGTTCTCCATCACCCGTACCACCCTCTCTCACCTGATGAAGGGCAAACTCATCAACTTCACTACCACCACCAACGGTAGTGATCGCTCCATGGTGCCAATCGGCAACTATGAGCGCGTGATGCCGCTCGACATCCTGCCGACCCTGCTGCTGCGGGATCTGATCTCCGGTGACACCGACAGCGCGCAGGCGCTCGGCTGCCTGGAGCTGGATGAGGAAGATTTGGCGCTCTGTACCTTCGTCTGCCCCGGCAAGACAGAGTACGGCCCCGTCTTGCGTGAGTGCCTGACCAAGATCGAACTGGAAGGTTAAGCGATGAGTTTCAAGCAACTTCTTGAAAATATGGAACATCACTTCGAGCCGGGTGGCAAGTACGCCAAGTACTATGCCCTGTTCGAAGCGGCGTACACCCTGTTTTATACCCCGGGTTCCGTGACCCGCAATGCCGCCCACGTCCGTGATGCGATCGATCTGAAGCGCATGATGATCATGGTGTGGCTGGCTGTGTTCCCGGCCATGTTCTGGGGCATGTACAACGTCGGCAACCAGTCCATCGCCGCCATCGCCCACATGGGCAGCGCGGCCGGTGCCGATTCCTGGCAATACGCCCTGGCCACCCTGTTCGGTGCCTCGCTGGATCCGGCCGTCGCCGGCATCGGCAGCAAGATGCTGATCGGTGCGGCGCACTTCTTCCCGATTTACATCACCGTCTTCATCGTCGGTGGTTTCTGGGAAGTGCTGTTCGCCATGGTGCGCAAGCACGAGATCAACGAAGGCTTCTTCGTGACCTCCATCCTGTTCGCCCTGATCGTGCCGCCCGAGCTGCCCCTGTGGCAAGCTGCCCTGGGTATCACCTTCGGTGTGGTGCTGGCCAAGGAAGTGTTCGGTGGTACCGGCAAAAACTTCCTGAACCCGGCGCTGGCGGGTCGTGCCTTCCTGTTCTTCGCCTACCCGGGTCAAATCTCCGGCGATGCGGTCTGGGTTGCCGTTGACGGCTTCTCCGGCGCAACCGCACTGAGCCAGTGGGCCCAGGGCGGCCAGATGGCGCTGATCAACGGTGCCACCGGTGAAGCCATCAGCTGGATGGACGCCTTCCTTGGCAACCTGCCCGGTTCCATCGGTGAAGTTTCCACCCTGATGATCCTCATCGGCGCGGCCATGATCGTCTACATGCGCATCGCCTCCTGGCGCATCATCGCTGGCGTCATGGTCGGCATGGTCGCGACCTCCCTGCTGTTCAACGTCATCGGTTCCGATACCAACCCCATGTTCAGCATGCCGTGGCACTGGCACCTGGTGCTGGGTGGCTTCGCGTTCGGCATGGCCTTCATGGCGACCGACCCCGTCTCCGCTGCCTTCACCAACAAGGGCAAGTGGTGGTATGGCGCCCTGATCGGCGTGATGGTGGTGCTGATCCGGGTAGTGAACCCTGCCTTCCCGGAAGGCATGATGCTGGCCATTCTGTTCGCCAACCTGTTTGCCCCCTTGTTTGACCATTTCGTGGCGCAGGCGAACATCAAGCGGAGGATCGCACGTGGCGTTTAATAAAGACTCTACTACCGGCACCCTCGCCGTAGTGACCGGTCTGTGTCTGGTCTGCTCCATCGTGGTCTCCGTGGCTGCCGTGGGTCTGCGTCCGGCCCAGCTGGAAAACAAGGCACTGGACAAGCAAAGCAACATCCTGTCCGTCGCCGGCGTCGACATCAGCGCCGTGGCCAAGCGTGATCTGGCCCAGCTCTATGGCGACAAGATTGAAGCGCGTCTGGTGGATCTGACCACTGGTGAGTTCGTTGACGGCGACGCCGACAACTTCGACACCAAGGTTGCCGCCAAGGATCCGGCCAAGAGCATCCGTCTGGCCCCGGCCGACGACAAGGCCGGCCTGCGTCAGATCTCCAAGCTGGTTCCCGTGTTCTTCGCGAAAGATGCCGAAGGCAAGGTGGACAACATCATCCTGCCGATCTACGGCCAGGGTCTGTGGTCCACCATGTATGCCTTCGTAGCGGTCGCGGCCGACGGTCAGACCATCAAGGGCATCACCTACTATGACCACGGTGAAACCCCGGGTCTGGGTGGCGAGATCGAGAACCCGGCCTGGCGCGAGCTGTTCGTCGGCAAGAAGCTGTTCGACCAGAACGGTCAGCCTGCGCTGCGGGTGATCAAGGGCCATGCTCCGGCTGGTTCCGAGCATGAAATCGACGGCCTGTCTGGTGCAACCCTGACCGGTAATGGTGTACAGCACACCTTCGACTTCTGGATGGGCCCCAAGGGCTTCGGTCCCTTCCTGGCCAAGGTACGTGCAGGAGAAATCAACAATGGCTGACAAGAGCGAAATGAAAAAGTTGCTGTTGACGCCTGTGCTCGGCAACAACCCCATCGCACTGCAGGTGCTGGGTGTCTGTTCCGCGCTGGCCGTTACCAGCCAGATGAAGACGGCGTTCGTGATGACGCTGGCCGTTACCGCGGTCACCGCCTTCTCCAACCTGTTCATCTCTCTGATCCGCAACCAGATCCCTAACAGCGTGCGGATCATCGCCCAGATGGCGGTGATTGCCTCGCTGGTTATCGTGGTTGACCAGGTGCTCAAGGCGTATGCCTACGACATCTCCAAGCAGCTGTCGGTGTTCGTCGGCCTCATCATCACCAACTGTATCGTGATGGGTCGTGCCGAAGCCTACGCCATGAAGAGTGCCCCGCTGCCCTCCTTCCTGGACGGTATCGGCAACGGTCTGGGTTATGGCGCCGTGCTGCTGACCGTGGCCACCGTGCGCGAGATCCTGGGTTCCGGCACCTGGTTCGGCATCGAGCTGCTGCCGCTGGTGAACAATGGTGGCTGGTATGTGCCCAACGGCCTGCTGCTGCTGCCGCCGAGTGCGTTCTTCATCATTGGTCTGATCATCTGGGGCGTGCGCACCAAGGATCCCAAGCAGGTGGAGGCGAAGGATTAAGGTATGGAACACTATATCAGTCTGTTGATTCGCTCGATCTTCATCGAGAACCTGGCGCTCTCCTTCTTCCTGGGGATGTGTACCTTCCTGGCGGTGTCCAAGAAGGTCAAGACCGCCATGGGTCTGGGGATTGCCGTTATCGTGGTTCAGACCGTTGCCGTCCCGGCCAACAACCTGATCTACAACTACGTGCTCAAAGACGGTGCCCTGGTATCCGGTCTGGATCTGAGTTTCCTGAGCTTCATCACCTTCATCGGGGTGATCGCGGCCCTGGTGCAGATCCTGGAGATGGCGCTGGACAAGTATTTCCCGGCCCTCTACAACGCCCTCGGTATCTTCCTGCCGCTCATCACCGTGAACTGCGCCATCTTCGGCGGCGTCTCCTTCATGGTGCAGCGTGACTACAACTTCGTTGAGTCCGTGGTCTATGGCGTGGGGTCGGGTGCAGGCTGGATGCTGGCTATCGTCGCGATGGCAGGGATCCGCGAGAAGATGAAATATTCCGATGTTCCGGAAGGCCTGCGCGGCCTCGGCATCACCTTCATCACCGCGGGTCTGATGGCGCTGGGCTTCATGTCCTTCTCTGGTATTTCCCTGTAATCGGAAAGGAAATATAGATGGAAATTATTCTGGGTGTGGTCATGTTCACCGTGATCCTGCTGGCCTTGGTGGCAGTCATTCTGTTCGCCAAGTCCAAGCTGGTGACCGCCGGTGACGTGACAATCAGCATCAACGGCGACCCGGCCAAGGCTGTGACCAGCCCGGCGGGTGGCAAGCTGCTTGGCGTGCTCGCCGGCAGTGGTATCTTCGTCTCCTCCGCCTGTGGCGGCGGTGGCTCCTGTGGTCAGTGCAAGGTGCGGGTGAAGTCCGGCGGCGGCGACATCCTGCCGACCGAGCTGGATCACATCAGCAAGGGCGAAGCCCGTCATGGCGAGCGTCTGGCCTGCCAGGTCACCGTGCGCTCCGACATGGACATCGAGCTGCCGGAAGAGATCTTCGGCGTGAAGAAGTGGGACTGTACCGTCATCTCCAATGACAACAAGGCCACCTTCATCAAGGAGCTCAAGCTGCAGATCCCCGATGGCGAGAGCGTGCCGTTCCGCGCCGGTGGTTATATCCAGATCGAAGCGCCTGCCCACCACGTGCAGTACAAGAACTTCGATATTCCCGAGGAGTATCGTGGCGACTGGGATCGCTTCAAGATCTTCGAGCTGGAGTCCAAGGTCAACGAGCCGATCATCCGTGCCTACTCCATGGCGAACTATCCGGAAGAGTTCGGCATCATCATGCTGAACGTGCGGATCGCAACCCCGCCGCCCAGCAACTGGACTGCCCCTCCCGGCCAGATGTCTTCCTACATCTTCAGCCTGAAGGCTGGTGACAAGGTGACCATCTCCGGTCCGTTCGGCGAGTTCTTCGCCAAGGACACCGACGCCGAAATGGTGTTCGTCGGTGGTGGTGCGGGTATGGCGCCGATGCGCTCCCACATCTTCGACCAGCTGCGCCGTCTGAAGACCAAGCGCAAGATGAGCTTCTGGTACGGTGCCCGTTCCAAGCGCGAGATGTTCTATGTCGAAGACTTCGACATGCTGCAGGCCGAGAACGACAACTTCCAGTGGCACGTCGCCCTGTCCGATCCGCAACCGGAAGACAACTGGGATGGCTACACCGGCTTCATCCACAACGTGTTGTTCGAGAACTACCTCAAGAACCACGAGGCGCCTGAGGATTGCGAGTTCTACATGTGCGGGCCTCCCGTGATGAACGCCGCCGTCATCAACATGCTGAAAAACCTCGGTGTTGAAGACGAGAACATCCTGCTGGATGACTTCGGTGGTTAATCCATGCACAGCGTTGTAAAGACCTGGCTAGCCTTCGGGCTAGCCTTTTTCTTGACTGGGTGCGGTCAGAAAACGGTCCAATCGAAGCCGGAGATCCACATCACCGGCAGCACCATGGGTACCTACTACTCCATCAAGGTGGCAGATAGCGCTGTTCAGGATGCCGCCAGGCTGCAAGCCGAGGTCGACGTCTTGCTGGAGCGGGTCAACGATCAGATGTCGACCTATCGCCCGGATTCCGAGCTGTCACGCTTCAACCAGCACAAGAGCAATACCCCTGTGGTGGTTTCCCGCGATACCGCGCGGGTGGTGACCGAGGCCATTCACATTGGCCGCGAGAGCCGCGGGGCGCTGGACGTCACCGTCGGTCCTCTGGTCAATCTGTGGGGCTTTGGGCCGGATGCCAGACCGACCAAGGTGCCGTCCGACGAGCTGATCGCCCAGACCCGGCAGAAGACGGGCCTTGGCAATCTGCATGTGATAACCTCTGCCGATGCCGATACCCTGCAAAAGGACATCCCGGACCTCTACGTGGATCTCTCCGCCATTGCCAAGGGGTTTGGCGTAGACAAGGTGGCCGAGTACCTGGAGTCCCAGGGGGCGCGCAACTATCTGGTGGAGATAGGCGGCGAGCTGCGCATCAACGGTGTCAACGGCAAGGGGCATCCCTGGCGTGTCGCCATCGAGAAGCCGACCGTCAATGCCGGTTCAGTACAGGAGGTGATCCTGCCCGGTGACAACGGGGTGGCCACCTCGGGCGAGTACCGCAACTATTACGAGCTGGACGGCAAGCGCTTCTCCCACACCATGGATCCGCTGACGGGCAAGCCCATCCAGCACCGCCTGGTGTCGGTGACCGTCATCCACCCCTCCTGCATGACTGCAGACGGGTTGGCGACCGTGTTTATGGTCATGGGGCCGGAGAAGAGCCTGGCCTATGCCAAGGAACGGGGGCTGGCCATCTTCACCATCACCAAGACGGATGACGGGTTCGAAGAGGCTTATTCGGATGCCTTCAAACCATATCTGGTCAAGAAGTAAGGGGTAACTACATGCAGATCTTTCTGATCACCTTCGGGGTGTTTCTGATGGTCGTGGTGGCCATGGCCATCGGCTACATTTTCCAGCGCAAGTCCATCTCCGGCTCCTGTGGCGGCCTGGGTTCCATCGGGATCGAGAAGGAGTGCGACTGCCCCGAGCCTTGCGACAACCGCAAGAAGAAGATGGCCAAGGAAGAGGCTCGTCGCAAGATGCTGGTGGACAACCGCATCATCTAACGACGGATATCGCTCTGAAGGCAGCCTTGCAACGAAACGAGCCGACCCCTGGGTCGGCTCGTTATTTTATGTGGCATGGGGTCAGTAGTCATATTGGCTGCATGCCTTTGCCTTGAACTCTTTCTTTCGCTTTGCCAGCTCTTCCCTGGTGCCCAGTTCATCTCCCTGCCTGATGGCGGTTTCCAGTATCTCGATGCGCTTGTACAGCCAGCTGCATTCGGCTGTCGGGTGATCCTTGGCCATGGTCGCTAGCGGCAACAGCAGCAGGCAGAGCCCCGCCCGGATGATGCTCATGCTTCTCCTCCTTGAGTCTCGTGTGGATGTGGCCTTGAGAGTCTATGCCGCCGCGCCCGCGCGCAGACTGGCAGAAATGACAGGCTTGGGGTAGCATGGAACGTTCAACTGGTTATCCATACAGTATTTTTGTCGTTCGACACGCCTCCTCGCCGGATGCCCAGGGTCTATCCCTATGATCTGTTCGGGAGGCTGTCGACACAGCAACAGACACGGCCATGCGCAAGATCATTCACATCGACATGGACTGCTTCTTCGCCGCAGTGGAGATGCGGGACAACCCGGCCCTCAGGGAGGTGCCGCTCGCCATCGGTGGCGCCGCCGACCGACGCGGGGTCATCTCCACCTGCAACTACGTGGCGCGCCGCTTCGGGGTGCGCTCCGCCATGCCGAGCGCCCTGGCCAGAAAGCTCTGTCCGCCATTGGTGCTGATCCCCGGGCGGATGGCCGTCTACAAAGAAACTTCGCGCCAGTTGCGCGCCATCTTCCTGCGCTACACCGAGCAGGTGGAGCCGCTCTCCCTCGATGAAGCCTATCTCGACGTGACCCTGAGTCCCCGCTGCGGTGGCAGCGCCACCCTGATGGCGGCGGAGATCCGTGCCGCCATCAGCGCCGAGCTTGGGTTGACTGCCTCGGCCGGTGTGGCGCCGAACAAGTTTCTGGCCAAGCTCGCCTCCGAGCAGCGCAAGCCTGACGGCCTGTTCGTCATCCGCCCCCAGGAGGTGGACGAGTTCGTGCGCCAGCTCCCCCTTGGCAAGTTGCCCGGCATCGGCCGCAAGACGGCAGAGCGGCTGGAGTCCCTCGGGCTGTATTCGTGCGAAGATGCCCGCCAGCTCGGCAACGAGGAGCTGATCGCCCGTTTCGGCAAGCTCGGGGAGATGCTGGCCGGCCGCATCTGGGGGCATGACGATCAGCCGGTGCAGGCCAGGCGGGTGCGCAAGAGCATCGGAGTAGAGACGACGCTCGCCAGCGACGTGCTGGACGAGGACACCTGCTGGCAGGTGCTCAGCCGGCTCATTCCCGAGCTGGAGCAGCGTTTTGCCAAGGCCTGCCCTGCGGAGATGCTGATGGGGCAGGGGATCAAGCTGAAGTTTGCCGATTTTCACCAGACCACCGTCTACCGCAAGGGGAGTTATCAGGCGGCCCGTTTCCACGATCTGCTGCACGAGGGACTGCAACGGGCTCAAGGAAAGCCCATTCGCCTGCTCGGTCTGGTCGTTGGTTTGCCCGGAGCGGGTGAAATCAATCAATTAAGCCTGGATCTCTGCTGATTTAGTTAAGTTTTTGTATCCAAAACCGATACAGTGTTCACATCTGTAGACGTTAGGAAATAGTGGCATGAGTTCTCTTTCTGTTCAGGGACGGATCACCCTGATCGCCGGTTGCTGTCTGCTGGCCAGTGCCGTCGCGCTGGTGGCTTCTTCTCTTTTCAACGCGGCCCGCATGCAGGAGCAGGTGCTCACCTCCACCACCCTGGAGGGGCAGCACGCGGCAGAAAACTGGATGCAGGCCATGGGGGCGACCCAGGCAGCCCGGGTGACCAGCTACCTCGATGAGGCTTACTTCAGGGCGACCCTGCTTGCCGAGGGCATCTTGTTCCAGCGCAAGAACGCGGCCGACAACTTCGTTCACTCCGAGGCGCTGCGCAATGCCGTCAACCAGCAGTTGCAGGATGCTGCGGAGTCGTCAGCGAACCTGCTCGGTGTCTATGCGGTATTCGAACCCAACCAGCTCGACGGGGAGGATGACAACTATCAGGGGTCGACGGCGCTTGGAGCCAACGACAAGGGGCGTTTTTCCAGCTATTGGGCCAGGGTCGACGGCAAGGTCAGCCTGGAGGTGATGGACGAGGCGATGCTGGCCAACGACAAGCCCTCCGGACACGGCGGCCTTGAGAACGACTGGTACAGTTGCAGCATCCGCAGCAAGGCGCTCTGTCTGCTCGAACCCTATGTGGACGAGGTGGGAACCCAGCAGGTGTTGATGACCTCGGTGACCGTGCCGCTGCTGGACCAGGGCTCCCTGCTTGGCATGGTGGGGGTCGACATCTCCCTGGGGACCCTGCAGAGCCTGGTGGAAGAGATGGGCCGGACCCTCTACAAGGGGCAGGGCAAGGTGCTTCTGCTCAGCAGTGAAGGGCGGGTGGCCGGCGTGGAAGGGTTCCCGGTCGCCCTTGGCAACCGCCTGGCGCAATCGCCGTTGGCGCAGGATCTCGACGGCTGGCTCGCCAAGGGGGACGTGGCCACCCGTTGGAGCCCGGACGGCGCCCTGTTGCAGACCTTCGTGCCGGTCAGCATGCGCCGTACGGATCGCAAGTGGGGCATCTATATCGAGCTGCCCCGTGCCGTGGTGCTCGCCTCGGCCCTGCAACTGCAAGGGGAGCTTGAGGATCAGGCCCAGCGCAGCGTGGCCACCCAGCTCACCATAGGTGGCGGGATTTCGGCGCTCGCCCTGCTCTGCATCTGGCTGATGGCCCAGCGCATCGTGGCGCCCATCCGCGCCGTGGTGGCACGCCTCAAGGACATCGCCAGCGGGGAGGGGGATCTCACCCAGCGCATCGATCTGCGCAGGGATGACGAGATAGGCGAGCTGGCCAAGTGGTTCAACAAGTTTCTGGACAAGCTGCAATCCACCATCAGCCAGGTGATCGACACCGTTGCGGGCACTCGGGCCAGTGCGGCCCTGGCGGCGCAAGGGGCAGCCCGTACCAGCGCCGGCATGCAGTCCCAGTATCAGGAGGTGGATCTGGTGGCGACCGCGTTTGAAGAGTTGAGCGCTACCGCCCTGCAGGTCGCTGGCAATGCCAATGCGGCGGTGGCGGCGGCCGATGAGGCCGACACGGCGGCCCAGGAGGGCAAGTCCGTGGTGGCGCAGACCCAGGAGGCCATGTCCAGACTGATGACGGTGATAAGCGATGCCAAACCAGTGGTGGAGCACCTCTCCGCCAACAGCGACAACATCAACGACATCCTGGTGGTGATCCAGGGGATCGCCGAGCAGACCAACCTGCTGGCCCTGAACGCGGCCATCGAGGCGGCCCGAGCCGGTGAGCAGGGGCGCGGTTTTGCGGTGGTCGCCGACGAGGTGCGCAACCTGGCGGGCCGAACCCAGAACGCCATCGTCGAGATCCAGAACCTCATCGGCCAGTTGCAGTCGGGGACGGAGGCGGTGGTGAAAGCGATCCTGACCGGCCATCACCAGGCGGATCTGACCCTCACCAAGGTGGAGCAGTCGGTCAGCGTGCTGGAGCAGATCATCCAGGCGGTCGGCACCATCCACCAGATGAATGAGCAGATCGCGAGGGCCGCGCAGGAGCAGAGCGGCGTGGCGGACGAGATCAATCGCAACGTCAGCAACATTCGCGATGTGAGCCATACCATTCGGGCGGAAGCGGCGACCTCCGCTGACAACGGGCGCGAGCTGTCGCAACTGGCGGACAAGCAGCAGCAACTGGTGGGCCAGTTCCGGGTGTAGGGGAGGATAAGAAAAAAGGCGCCATCCAACCGGAGGCGCCAAACACATTCAGATGACAGACTGGGTTAAATCGACCTGATTTAGCCCTTCTTCCCGCAGAGGAAGAAACACAACACCACAATCACTGTCGACTCACTCACAAAAACCACATGTAAACCAACATGGAAGAGAAGGTGTGAGCCATATGACAACGAATTGCGTGGCGAATTATGTTTATTCACTGGTCGACCCGCAACCGACAATTTATAATGCGCCCCATTAGAAAAATTCATCGTCGGCCGATTCCATGTCTCGTCGTTTACCTCCGCTCAATGCACTGAAAGCGTTTGAAGCCGCGGCTCGTCACTTGAGCTTTACCCGCGCAGCAGAAGAGCTGTTCGTGACCCAGGCAGCCATCAGCCACCAGATCAAGGCGCTGGAGGAGTATCTCGGCATCAAGCTGTTTCGCCGCAAGAATCGCTCCCTGCTACTGACCGAGGAGGGGCAGAGCTACTTCCTCGATATCAAGGACATCTTTGCCTCCATCTCCGAGGCGACTGACAAGCTGCTGGCCCGCAGCGCCAAGGGGGCGCTCACCGTCTCCCTGCAGCCGAGCTTCGCCATCCAGTGGCTGGTGCCCCGCCTGGTCAAGTTCAGCGAACGCCACCCGGACATCGATGTGCGGATCAAGGCGGTGGACATGGACGAGGGCTCCCTCACCGACGACGTGGACGTGGCCATCTACTACGGCCGCGGCAACTGGCCGGGGCTGCGCTCGGACAAGCTGCACACCGAGTACCTGATCCCGGTCTGCTCCCCCCTGCTGCTGACCGGCCCCAAGCCCCTGCGCACCCCGGACGATCTGACCCGTCACACCCTGCTGCACGACACCTCCCGGCGCGACTGGAAGGCCTGGTTCCGCCAGCTCGATATCGACGCGCCCAATGTCAATCAGGGGCCCATCTTCAGCCACTCCACCATGGTGATCCAGGCGGCGATCCACGGTCAGGGGGTGGCGCTCGGCCACAGCGTGCTGGCCCAGCCGGAGATCGAGGCGGGGCGTCTCATCTGCCCGTTCGAGCAGGTGCTGGTGAGCAAGAACGCTTTCTATCTGGTGTGTCAGGAGCAGCAGTCCGATCAGGGCAAGATAGTGGCTTTTCGCGACTGGATGCTGGAACTGGTGGAGCAGGAAGAGGCCCGCAGGCGTGCCCGCCTTGCCGATGCCTGAGGAGTTGACCTGGTGACTGACCTGACAAGAGAGGGGGCGAGTGACGCCCCCGTTCGCATTCTGCTGGCCCACGGCGCGGGGGCGGGCATGGAGCACAGCTTCCTGGCCGAGTTGTCGCGACTGCTGGCGGGGCCGGAGATCGAGGTGGTGCGCTTCAACTTCCCCTACATGACCAAACGGGCTCAGGACGGCAAACGCAGGCCGCCGGACAGACAACCCGTGCTGCTCGCCCACTGGCGCGAGATGGTGCGTCAGTTTGCCCATCCCCGGCTGTTTCTGGCGGGCAAGTCCATGGGGGGAAGGATGGCGGCCGAGCTGTTTTGCGAGGGGGGCGACGAGATGGATGCTGCAGGATTGATCGTTCTCGGGTATCCTTTCCACCCCCCGGCCAAGCCCGACGCATGGCGGGGCGAGGTGCTCAAGCTGATCACGACGCCCACGCTGCTGCTGCAGGGGGAGCGCGATACCTTCGGTTCCCGCGCCGAGCTGGCCGATTTCCCCTTCTCACCCGCCGTATCGGTCCACTGGCTGACCGACGGGGATCATGGTTTCAAACCGAGAAAGGCGAGCGGCATGAGCGAGCAGGAGAACCTGCGACTGGCTGCGGAGCGGATCAAGGATTTTATCGCGGCGGTGGGCCGCTCCTGACCATCTCGAGCGGGTCGAGAGAAGAAGCGTGCAAGGAGAGAAGATGCAGATCCAACGACATTGGCTGGTGCTGGCGGGCTTCTTCGGCCTGACGGCCACCATGCTCGGGGCCTACGGCGCTCACGGGCTGGCGGCGACCGGCATTGCTCCTTCGTTGCTGGCGGCGTTCAACACCGCCGTGCAATACCAGTTTTTCCACGCCCTGGCCCTGCTGGTGCTGGGGCTGTGCGGCGTGCGCGGCAAGGTGATCACCTTCGCGGGCGCCGTCTTTGTGCTGGGGATCCTGGGATTCTCCGGCAGTATTTACGCCATGGTGCTGCTTGGCAGCAAGGGGCTGGGGCTCATCACCCCGGCCGGTGGCCTCTGTTTTATGTTGGGATGGGCGGCTCTGATGTGGGCCGGCTGTCGTCTTGGAGGAAAGAATGAATAATCTGCTGCTTTATTGCCGCCCGGGTTTTGAGAAAGAGGCGGCGGCAGAGATCACCGAGCGTGCCGGCAACATGCAGTGCTACGGCTTTGCCCGGGTCAAGGACGACAGCGGCTATGTGATCTTCGAGTTGTATGACGAGGAGCAGGCCGATCTGCTGGCGCGCAAGCTGCCGTTCCGCGAGCTTATCTTCATTCGCCAGATGCTGGTGGTGACCCACGAGCTGAAAGATCTGGAAATAAGCGATCGGGTCTCTCCCATCTTGGAGGCGGCGAGCGGTTACGCCATTTGCGGGGATCTTCGGGTGGAGACGGCCGATACCAACGAGGCGAAGGAGCTCTCCGCCTTTTGCCGCAAGTTCACCGTGCCGCTTCGCCAGGCGCTGCGCAGCAACGAGATCCTGACCAAGAAGGAGACCCCGAACCGTCCCGTGTTCCACGCCTTCTTCCTGGCCAATGACCACCTGATGCTGGGGTACTCCTACTCCTTCAACAACTCTGCCTTCCACATGGGGATCCCGCGCCTGCGATTCCCGGCCGATGCCCCGAGCCGCTCCAGCCTCAAGCTGGAAGAGGCGTTCTACGTCTTCGTGCCGAAGGAAGAGTGGGACTTGCGCCTGTGCTCCGGCCTGAAGGCCGTGGATCTTGGCGCCTGCCCGGGTGGCTGGACCTATCAGCTGGTGCGTCGTGGCATGATGGTGACGGCGGTGGACAACGGCATGATGGCCCAATCCCTGATGGACACAGGCCAGGTGAAGCACATCCGTGACGATGGTTTCGTGTGGCGGCCGAGCAAGAAGAATACCTACTGGCTGGTGTGCGACATGGTGGACAAGCCGGCGCGAGTGACCCACATGGTGGCCGACTGGTTCAGGGAGAACGACTGTCAGGAAGCCATGTTCAACCTCAAGCTGCCGATGAAGAAGCGCTACGCCGAGGCGGTGCACAACATCGAGGTGCTGCGCGGACTGCTGGCAGAGATCGATGGCGGTTTCATCATTCAGGCCAAACAGCTCTATCACGATCGCGAAGAGATCACGGTGCACGTCTACAACAAGTTCTGGGTCTCCAAGCTGTCCCCCAAGTCCTGAAGCAGCATCGGGAACAGGGCATGAAAAAACCGGACGGTGACGTCCGGTTTTTTTGTGTCTGGGTCATCAGAAGCGGTAGTCCAGACGCATCATGGACTCGTCGTCGGTGATCTTCAGCTCAATTTGCAGGGGAATGGTCTTGTCACTGGGGTTGAACTGCATCTTGACGCCATCCCCGCGAAGCTTGACCGAGGTGTTGATGCCGCCAGCGTTGAACTTGATCCTGGGCTTTTGCTTTTCGAAGGAGAGGCTGACGCTCTTCTCTGCCGTGAGGTTCAGCTTCTGATAGGGGGTGATCTGCCGATTACCGTTGCTGTCGGTGGTGATATCCACCCCCAGAGAGAGCGGCTTGGGCTGTTTGAGCAGATCGTTGGTATCCAGGGTGGATTGCCAGGTCTGCTTGGCTGGCGCCTCGTGCTGGGGAGGCGGCGTCAACCAGGCATTGTCGACTGGCCTGTCTAATGCCGTGGCACTGCTGCTGACAATCAGCAAGATGAAAGTAGCACGCATGGTGGATCTCCTTATCCCTCATATCAACATAGTATTCATCTGGCGAGGGAGGTAGGGAGGCGTTGGCATAAAACAAAGGGAGCCGAAGCTCCCTTTTAAAATCATATGGTTGGATTCTATTTATAGACGGTCGATGATGGCCTGGGTGAATTCGCTGGTGGACGCTGTGCCCCCCAGGTCACGGGTCACCCGATCACCGGACTCGATGGTCGCCCGCACGGCCTCGCGAATGCGCTCCGCTTTGTCCTGCATGCCGAGATACTCCAGCATCTGGATGGAGGCGAGGATCACCGAGGTGGGGTTGGCGATGTTCTTGCCGGCGATGTCCGGCGCAGAGCCGTGTACCGCTTCGAAGATGGCGGCCCCTTCACCGATGTTGGCGCCCGGCGCCATGCCCAGCCCCCCCACCAGACCGGCACAGAGATCCGAGAGAATGTCGCCGAACAGGTTGGTGGTGACCATCACATCGAAGCGTTCCGGGTACATCACCAGGTTCATGCAGGCGGCGTCGACGATCATCTCCTCGTTCTGGATGTCCGGGTAGCGGGCCGCGACCTGACGGGCCACTTCCAGGAACAGGCCGGAGGTGGACTTGAGGATGTTGGCCTTGTGGATGATGGTGACCTTCTTGCGTCCTTCCTGGCGCGCCAGCTCGAAGGCGAAGGTGACGATGCGCTCGGCCCCTTCCCGAGTGATGATGCTCATCGCCTCGGCGCTCTGGTTGTCATCGCTGCGCTTCTGGCCGGCACCGGAGTACATGCCTTCGGTGTTCTCGCGCACCGTGATGATGTCGATGTTGTCGTAACGGCTCTTGGTGCCCTTGAAGGAGAGGACGGGGCGCACGTTGGCGTAGAGATTGAACTTCTTGCGCAGGGAGACGTTGATGGAGGTGAAGCCGCCGCCGACCGGAGTGGTGAGCGGGCCTTTCAGGCTGACCTTGTTCTTCTCGATCAGGTCGAGGGTGGCCTGGGGCAGCAGCTCGCCATGTTTTTCCAGGGCTACCAGACCGGCGTCTGCGTATTCGTAGTCGAAGTCACAACCCGCGTGGGTCAGGATCTGGATGGCGGATTCGATGATGCTGGGGCCGATGCCGTCGCCCGGGATGACGGTAATCTTTCTTTTTGACATGAGGCGTATCCACTTCTAGGGAACAGAGGGGGAGGATTCGTCGGCTTTATACCATTTTTGCACCACATCCTCCATGTTTCTTTACATTTTACCCATTTATGTCAACAGGTACGGCCTGTCTTGGGAAATGGTGTGCTGGGGATCACGCCCCGGCATCAGGGATGGGAGGGTAGCGGATCTCCCGCAGGTTGAACCCGAGCGGGATATCGTGCTGCAGCCGGACCAGGCGTTGGGCCAGCAGGGCCTCTTCCCGGTGCTGGCGCAGCTTGAGCAGGGGTCTGGTGGCCTCCTCCCGCTCACAGGCCTCCAGCATGGCAGCCAGGTCCCCGTATTGCTGCAGCAACTGGGTGGCGGTCTTGGGGCCAATGCCGGGCACCCCCTTGATGTTGGAGCCGCTGATACCGGTCAGGGCCCAGAAGTCCACAAGCTGGGTCGGTGTAACGCCGTACTGCTGCTGGACGAAGGCGGCATCCAGCCAGCGTTTGTTGAAGTAATCCCGCACCCGGATCTGCGGGCAGATGAGCTGGCAGAACCCCTTGTCGGTGGAGATGATGGTGGCGCTGGCGCCGTGCTGGGCAATGCCGCTTGCCAGGGTGGCGATGAGATCGTCCGCCTCGTCGGTCTGGGAGAGCAGGGCATCCACACCGCACTCCCAGAAGGCGTCCTGCAGGTCGGCAAGCCCTTCTCTCAGCTCATCCGGCATGGGGGTGCGGCCCTCCTTGTAGGGGGGATAGAGCGTCTTGCGCCAGCTGTGGACCTCACCGTCAAAGACCGCGATGGCGTGGGTCGGCTCGCTGGCCGCCAGGAGCTTCTTGCAGGTGTTGATGAGGTTGGCACGGGTGGCGAGCAGGGCCTGAGCCGGGGTCAGTCCCTGCTGGCTCTGCACCGCGTGCAGTCGGCGGATGAGGTTGAGGGCATCGATGATGAGCAGGTGTGGCATGGGGCACTCCGGGCGTCGGGGATTGCCATTGTAACAATGGTGGCGTCTCCTGCTAACCCCGTAGAAGACCAGTCAATGAAAGAGGGGCCCATGGGCCCCTCCGGTGCGGTGCATTGTGATGTCCCGACTATTTGACTATCTCGTAGCAGGGAACGTACTGGCTGCCCGGCAGCTTCATGCGCTGCTGCTTGACGAAGCTTTCCAGCAATCTGTCCATCAGGTGCATCAGCTCCTTGTCGCCGTGCAGCTTGAAGGGACCCTTCTTCTCGATGGCCCTGATGCCCCCTTCCTTGACGTTGCCTGCGACGATACCTGAGAAGGCGCGGCGCAGGTTGGCTGCCAGCAGCTGGGGTGGCTGGTTGCGATGCAGATCCAGGCTGGCCATGCTGGCGTGATCCGGCTCGAACGGCAGCTGGAACTCGGGCTCGATCCGCAGGGACCAGTTGAAGGAGTAGGCATCTCCCACCGACTTGCGGTATTCGCGGATCTTCGGCATCGCCTCCTTCATCACGCGGGCCACCTCGGGCGCATCGCCGATGATGATCCGGTAGAGACTGGTGGCGGCTTCCCCCAGGGTCGCCTTGACGAAGTCGTCGATGGCGCGGAAGTAGTCGGCGCTCTCTTTCGGGCCGGTCAGCACGATGGGGATGGGTTGGCGATCGTTGGCCGGGTGCATCATGATGCCGAGCAGGTAGAGCAGCTCCTCGGCAGTGCCGACCCCGCCCGGGAAGATGATGATGCCGTGACCCAGACGCACGAAGGCTTCCAGCCGCTTCTCGATGTCCGGCAGGATCACCAGCTCGTTGACGATGGGGTTCGGCGGTTCGGCGGCGATGATGGAAGGCTCGGTGAGACCGATGTAACGGCCGTTGCGCACCCGCTGCTTGGCGTGGCCGACGGCGGCCCCCTTCATGGGGCCCTCCATGGCACCCGGACCGCAGCCGGTACAGATGTTGAGCTCGCGCAGACCCAGCTCGCTACCCACCGCCCGGGTGTACTGGTATTCCACCTCGTTGATGGAGTGGCCGCCCCAGCAGACCACCAGGTTGGGATCGGCGCCGGGCAGGATCGCCTTGGCGTTGCGCAGGATGGCGAACACCACATTGGAGATATGGGTGGAGCTGGTCAGGTTGACCAGACGATTGGACTCGAGCTGGGTCGACACATAGAGAATGTCCCGCAGCACGGAGAACAGGTGCTCCTGGATGCCGCGGATGATCTCGCCGTCGACGAAGGCGTGCTCGGGGGCGTTGAACAGCTCGAGCTTGACCCCGCGCTCGCGCCGGATCACGTGAATATCGAAGGATTTGAAACGTTCCAGTATCTCTTTGGAACTGTCGGTATGGCTGCCGGAGTTGAGGACCGCCAGCGAGCAGTTGCGAAACAGTTGATAGATATCGCTGGAGGCCGTCTGCTTGAGGCGATCCACCTCGAGCTGGGACAGCAGGTCCATGCTGCCCACGGGATTGATGTGTGTAATCATAATTTCCCCTTTCACTCGCTTGTTATCGTTGTGCTTTCCCTGGGGAGAAAACGGGATGCTTTGGCATCCCTCGGGTTCGATAGTAGAGGCAAGGGGGTGGGCAGGGGAATAGGGGGACTGTGCGTTTGCCGCTTTTTTAGCCGCCCCTCAAAGCGGATTCAGGCGAGATTGACCTGATCCCGGCCGGAGTGCTTGGAACTGTAAAGCGCCTTGTCGGCGCGCTCGAACGCATCCGTGGTATGGTCGCCGGTCCGAAACAGGGTGGCACCGATGGAGATGGTGATCTCGACCCTGGCATCGCGAAAGCGGAACGGGATGCTCTTGATGGTCTGACGCAGGTTCTCCAGCGGCTTCTGGTACTTGTCCGGATTGATGTTCGGCAGCAGGACCACGAACTCCTCACCGCCAAAGCGGGCGATGAAGTCGGTGTCGCGCAAGGCGTTCTGCAGGGCCTTGGCAACCACCTTCAATGCCTTGTCGCCGGCCATGTGGCCGTAATTGTCATTGATGTGCTTGAAGTGGTCGATGTCGATGATGGCCAGGCACAGGGGGGTGCCATAGCGTAGCCAGCGTTTGTATTCGAGCTCGAGCCGCTCGTCCAGGGCCGCCCGGTTGTGTACCTGGGTCAGGCTGTCGAGGAAGAGCTTGTGTTTCTGGATGCTGAGCCGCTTCTTGTACTCGGCGGTCTCGTCCTTCATCAACCTGAGCTTGGCTTCCATGTTGGAGAGGTGGGTGAGCAGGTGGCGCTCGCGGTTGGCCATCTCCTCCCGCTCCTGCTGCAGCCGGCGGATGGTGTCCAGATGCCCAGAAATGGCGCCCCTGAGTATCTGTGGCGAGTCATGGGCTGCCATGGCGCGATCGATGGCGGCGAGTTCCCGCTCCAGCGCCTGTCCGCTGAGATGGGCGGCATTTTGCAGCGCCCGCCCTTCATCCAGGGATTCGGTAAAGCTGTAATGGACCGAGGAGAGACTCTCGTTCAGGGTGCTGAGAAACGCCTGGGAGGCTTTGCGCTCTTCCCGGGTACCCTCGATGATGAGTTCGATGATCTGCAGGCAGACTTCGGCCAGCAGGGCAGGGGTGATGCCCCCGAGCAACTGGCGGCGGATGTCTGCGAGGCTCTCGCCCACGGCGCCGGCAAAGTCGAGCTCGGTGATGAGACGCTGCAACTCGTCTGAAATCTGGGCATGTGCCTTGATGTCAAAGGAGTCGGTAGGGGCCGGGCTGGAGAGCTCGGTGGGGATCTCCGCCGAAGGGGGGATCAGCGGCTTGCGCGGCAGCAGCTGGATCTTGATCGCCTGCTGGTAGAACTCCAGCAGCCGGATCACCTTCTTCTGGTGATCGCCGATGCCGTAACTCTCCGGGCTGGCGAGAAACTCCTTGAGGGCGCGGCGGGTATCTTCCGGAAACCCCTTGATGGTTTTGAGCTGTTTGCTGCCGAGATCGATGGCTGCCCGGGTCAGGCTGATGGACTCTTCCATGGTGTGGCTGTGCTGCTGCAACAGCTTCTCGATGGCGATCAGATCGGCATCGATGGAGGTGAGCGGAGGGTTGCCTTCAAGTTTCTGCTTGAGCTTGGCGAGCCGGTTGTCGAGCTCGCGATCGTGGCCGCGACAGGCTTGCATCAACTTGCCGATGAACTGGATACTGCGGGTGCGTTCGGCATCGGAGAAGCTCGCCATGCCGTCAAGCTCCTGCTGTTTCTGCTGGAGGGATTCCCTGAGTCTTGCCAGTTGTCCTGTTACGGCAGCCATATCATTCATTCTTCAGGTCGCCCTGTTGTCATTATCGTTTTTGTTTCGTCCAGCAACAGAAAGCCAATCAAAGACCCCGTTGAGTACCTTTTTGTCAAGGATTGTCCGCAACCTTCATCCGTGAAAGCGCAAGCCAGTTAACCCATTGCTTTTCATGAGAAGAATTTACTTTTACCAGTCCCTTGTCAATTGCCATCAAGCAGCATTGCCACACATCTCCGTTAAAAAATGCGGCCTGCTGGCAATCGATGGCGGCCAGCTCAAGCCAGACGCTCTGCTGGCATTTTTCGCTGAGCTGAATGGCACCCGAGAGGGCCAGGTAGCAGAGATCGAACAGGCCGTGGTGATCGAGGGCCATGGCCGCCTTGGGCAGGAAGGGATGACTGACGATGCCGAGGCTGATGCACCTGTCCAGCGGGTGCTCGCAGGGGAAGGCTGCCAGGGTGTCGAGCAGGGTCTGGGCCAGCTGATGCAACTGGGCCACGTGGCGCTGGGGCACCACATAGAGCAGGTGGCCTTCGCGCAGGTCGTAGATGCGGCCATCCTGCGGGGTCAGTTCGTTGACGTAACGGCCGAAGGCCTGCTCTATCTCGCGGCTGACCTGATAGCCGTGCTGCTCCAGGCTGTTGATCAGGAAGGGAACCCGGAACAGCAGGTAGTGCAGCTTGTCGTCAAATTCGCTGGTGGGGCGTTCGCTCAGGTACCAGCGCTCGGATTTTTGCTGGCGCTTGGCCATCTCCCGCGGCCAGCGGCTCATCAGTCGCTGCCAGTTGGCCAGGCCGCTGCGCGGCTCTACCAGCAGGGCTTCTCCCAGCTGTTTGGCATGAAGGCGCGCGACCCGCAGTTTCAGCCAGAGGGTGAAAAACAAATAGATGAAGAGTGCCAGCAGCAGCCCGGTGCTGACGCTGGTCCAGAGGTATCGCTCCTGCTGGTGCTGGCTGACGTCGAGTTGCTGTTCCAGCTCCTTGACCTGTTGCACACGCTCCACCTGGGCGTAGTTGTCGCGCACCGCCTCCTGCTCCAGCGCCAGCTGTTGCTGGCGAACCAGTTCGCTGCGCTGGTGGTAATTCTTGTAGCTCTCCAGGGCCTGCTGGAGGTAACCCTTCTGCTCATAGGCGACGGAGAGCAGGCGGAAGATCTCGAATTGGCGCCGGATGTCCCCAATCCGGTTGGCCAGGGTGAGAGCGTTCTCCAACTGCAGGATGGCGATGCCCGCCTCCTGCTGCTTGAGGTGCAGCTCTCCCAGCAACAGCAGGGTGTCGATGAGCGACTCCTTGTCATCCCCCAGCTCATGGGACTGGCGTGCGGCGTTCAGGTAGTTTCGCGCCAGGTTGAGGTTGCCGGTCTGCAGGTAGGTCTTGCCTATCTCGAACTTGAGATGGGCGATGCGGGTGCGGTTGCTGCTCTCGTCCAGCAGGTCGAGAGCATTGAAGAAATAGACCAGCGCCATGTTCATCTCGCCCTGATCCCGGTTGAGACGGGCGAGCACGATCAGGGCGTCGCTCAGCATGGAGGAATTGCCGAGGGCATGAAAATAGTTGGCCGCCTCGCTGGCGTATTGCAGCGCTTTTTGTGGCTCCTGCTCTTCCTGATAGAGGCTGACCATCTGGTTCGAGAGCAGGCCGAGGAAGAGGGGATCCTGCAGGGGTTTGGCTTGCTGTTGTGCTTCGATGTATTCCCCCAGTGCAAGCTGGGGCTGACCCAGCGCCTGATAGAGATCCCCGCCCACGGCGCTGGTCCAGGCCCTGGCCAGAGGCTGTTTGGCGTGTTCCGCCCATTTGCGGGTCTCGGCCAGCTGCTGTTTGGCGAGATCGAATTGCCGCTCCTCTACGCTGGCGTTGACGCGTAGCAGACGGCTGTAGACCTGCAACTGGCTCTCCTTGAGGTCGGGATTGGCCAGCAGTTTGTCGAGTTTGTCGAGCAGGGGGGACGCGGCGCCATGGGTATGCTGTTGCAGATTGCGGCTTCGAACCAGCAGATAGAGCCCATGGGCCTGCAGCTCGAACTGCTGCTCTTTCTCGGCCATGGCGATGCCCTGCTCAAAGGACTCCTGTGCCTGGGTGAACTGCCCTAGCTGCTGCAGACACTCCCCCTTGAGCAGATAGGCGCCCGTGGTCTGGGTGGCGGTACCGTAGTTCAGCATCGGCTCGCGATAGCCGTACTCCTGACGGTTGCTGATGATCTGCTTGGGATTGTTGGCCGTGCGTTCGAGGAAGGAGGTGGCAATCTGGGCACATCTGGCGGGATCGGTCAGCACCAGGGTCTGGGCCTGCTGCAGGTCGATGGACAACTGCTCCTTGGCCAGATCCAGATCAGGAGCCGACAAGGAGGACATCATCATTGCCAGAAAAAACAGTTGATTCATTGGATTAAGAACGGCACGGAGGTGCAGGCATGTTATCCAAGCCCACCCCCGCCCGTCCAGAGTTTACTGAGGTGATGCGCAGCGGGCCGCAGCCCGCAGGATGGCGGCGCCGGTGATTACTGGCGAATGAGGCGCAGGTTCGCCGGAACCGGCTCCCAGTCGCTGCGGAAAGGGTTGATGTCCAGGCCGCCGCGGCGGGTGTAACGGGCATGGACGGTCAGTTGTTCCGGGGCGCAGAAGTGTTTGAGATCGGTAAAGATGCGCTCGATGCACTGCTCGTGGAACTCGTTGTGCTGGCGGAACGAGATGAGGTAGCGCAACAGCTTCTCCCGGTCGAGGCGCGGGCCGCGATAGTGGATCACCACGGATCCCCAGTCCGGCTGGCTGGTCACTAGGCAGTTGGACTTGAGCAGGTGGCTGTGCAGGGTCTCCTCCACGATCTCGCGACCGGCGGCCCCTTGCAGCAGGGTCTCGTCAAACTCGTAGCCATCCACCTCGATATCCAGGTTGTCGATGCACTCACCGGGCAGCTGGGCTATCTGGTGGGTGGCCTGGTCGAGGGTGAAGAGGGTGACGCTCACCGGGGCACCAGCGCAGCCACTCAGGTCCTGAACCAGCAGCGCTTGCACCGCCTCCAGGGAGTCGCAACGGGTCTGGTTGAAGGAGTTCAGGTAAAGCTTGAACGACTTGGACTCGATGAGATTCGGGCTGGTGGCCGGCACAAAGACCTCCCCGATGGCAACCACGGGCTTGCCTTTGGCATTGAGCCAGGAGAGTTCATACAGGGTCCAGACGTCGCTCCCCTGGAAGGGCAGTTCACCTCTCAGGCCAAGATCGTCGCGGTTCAGGCTGCGTGGCACGGGCTGCAGCAGACTCGGGGTGTACTGGCTGATGTAGGCTGACTGCTGCCCCAGGCTCAGGCCTTGCAGCGCACTGGCGCCGGCGTATCTCTCTTGTTTGCTCATGCTGGTTTGCTCACGCTTGTCTGATAAAGGGTTTGATGGTGCAATGGCCCGATTTTTCGATCAGGTACTTGCGGCCATCAGAGGCCGCTATTGTGGGGAATATCGATGTCGGATCAAGTCCTGTCTGCCCTGGAGCAGTTCTTTTTACGCTGGCAGCGCGATGGCGAAGGAAGGCGGGGGCTGCCCCTGTGTGACTGGGAGGCCGACTGGCGCTCTCCTTGCGAGCTGGATGAACCCAGGGAGGGTCGGGTAGCCTGGCGTCCGTTCCAGCGGGAGCAGGCAGCCGACTTCACGGCCATGGCGAACGCCCTGGAGCTGACGCTGCATCCCAGCGCCATCGCCCTGTTTGGCCACTGGTTCAGCCGCCCTCTGCCCTGCTCTTTCAAGGGGCTGCGCATCGAACTCATCCTGCCGTGGAACGATGCCGATCTGGATCTGCTCAAGGAGAACCTCATCGGCCACCTGCTGATGCTGCGCAAGTTGAAGCGATCCCCTTCACTCTTCATTGCCACGACCCGCAACGAGATGACGCTGGTGTCCCTCGATAACGAGAGCGGCCAGGTGTGGCTGGAGTGGCTGGACTCCGGACGGCGCCTGACGCTGGCCCCCTCGTTGCCGGCCTTTCTGGCGCGACTGGAAACCTTGCCCCAGTGATGCTCCAAAAGAGAGGGCCTTGCCACCTGGCAAGGCCCTCTCTTTTTATGGTGCCATTTTATTGCGCCATTGTGCGCGGTAGGCTCCTACTCCTTGAAGTCCCAGGAGAGGTTGGAGACCAGCCTGCAAGGCTCGCACCTGAAGTCGAAGATCTCGTGCAGGGGGGCGGCCAGCGCCCATGGACCACCACAGCCAGGGCAGGGGCGAGCCCGCTCTTCGGCGGCGCTCAGGCCGCCTACCCGGTAGAGATAGTAATAGGTGGGAATGCCGCTCAGGAGCTCCAGCCGTCTGGCGAGATCGCTGCCCCGGCGATGAAGGCGGCTGCCCACCTCGCCGATTTCGTGCAGGGCGGCGTGCTCGGCAATGGAGCCGTTCATCTGCAACTGATCGCAGGCCTCCCAATCTTCCTGCCACTTGATGATCTGCTTGTGGTCACCGTTGGCGACGGCGGGCAGCCGATAGAGCGGGATGGGGGCGAAGTGATCGCCACAGCGCAGGGGAGAGCAACTGTGCAGGAAGCTGGTGTAGAGCAGCATCCAGCTGGGACGCTCCCCCTGCTCTGCGCACGGGTCCGTGCTGTCCGAGAGCAGATCCGCCCCTTGCAGGTGGAGTTTGGGGGTGAGCAGGCCCGCCTGGTGCAGACCTTGCTCGGCAAGGGCGACCAGCTCGCTCTGGTTGTCAGGGTGCAGGCTGTCCTGCTCCGTGCAGACCACCCGGCTGACGAAATAGCCTTCGTGCATGCTGGTGGGAAACTCCCGCCCCAGGATCTGACCCTGATAGCGCAGCATGTCGAGGTAGTGGACGATGGCCCGTTCGGCCTCCCCGAGGGAGGTATCGCGGTAGCACTCAAAGGTGAGTTCGAGGATATACATGGCGATGGGTCAATCCGGCTTCTGGTTGAGCAGCAGATCGGTGAGGCGATCGACCTTCTGCTCCAGCCGGGCGAGCTGTTCGCTCAGTTGCTGAAGAGTGACGCTTTCCGTGGCCAAGGGGGACGCCTCGGGGGCACTGGCGGGGGCGGGCGCTGTCGCCGCGGGCTGGGGTTGTTGCTTCCACTGGCTCAACACCTTGAGCAGCTCGGCCATGGGCACGGGATGGCTGAGGCGGGCCTTGACCATGGCGGTAGAGGGGGTGATCCCCCTGGCACTGAGTTCGTTGGCTATCTGGATGATCTCTTGGGCTGACATCTTGGCTCCTGCACGGCCGTCTTGCTGCGGGTGGATAGTGGCACAGAGCTTAATCAAAGCCTGTCCATCAGGAAAGCGGAGCGAAGGGCGTGGGTGGCGAGAGGGAGGGGCGCCTGGGCGATGGAGGGAGGGGATTGGCGGCTCCGCGTCTACCCAACGCTGGCCGCCGGGAGTGGGGGGATCAGGTCCCCTGGCGCAGCATCACGTCCAGTTGGTCGATGGCTTCCGCCCAGTCGGCGTCGTGGCTGAGGGCATCGCGCAGAAAGTCTGCCTGGGAAGGAGTCCAGAACGGCGCGTCGGGTAACTGGGTATGGCGATCGATGGGATGGTCGCGGATAAAACGCTGCTGGCTGATGTCGTCACTGGCCAGCCCCAGCTGGGCAAACAGGGCGGCCATGTCATGGGTGAGCAATTCCATGTCGGTACTCCTTGGAAGGGGGCTGTGGAAGAGTATAGCCAGCCCCCGTGCTCTCAAATCTAGGAGGGGAGACGATGGGGTGGCAGTTCGACACCGGCGACATGCAGCCCCTGCATGCAGAGCTGTCCCTGATAATAGCTCTCTCCGTCGCTGGAGAACTCGAACTGGTAGTAGGTGAGCAGGCGCAGGGGCTTGTGCCCCAGGGCGCGGTGTGTCCGCGCCAGCGACAGCAGTTGCAGGTCGTGGTGCTGGCAGTAGCGGCGCATGTATTGCCAGGCCAGCTCCGCCTGGCGGCGCTGTTGCCAGAAGGCCCAGCCAACGAGGCCGAGCAGCAAGATCCCAAGCATTTCTCCCATCAGCGGGTTCCTTCTGTGATATGTGTGGGGCCCTGTTCACCCCAGGCAACAGGGCCGTCGTGCCGGGCCTAGGTGGCAGCGAACAGGCGACCGATGGCCAGACCCAAGGCCTCGCTGCGTTCGGGGTCACGCAGTTTTGCCAGCATATCATTGCGCAAGGCCGGTAGCGTGACGAGCTCGGCAAATACCTGGTTGAAGAACTGGGTGGGTTGCAGGGCGAGCTGCTCCAGAAACAGGCCGAGCAGTTCGGGGTGTTTCAGATCGGGCCAGAGGCGGCCAGCGATGGCGAGGAGCAGGGAGGGACTTGGCCGGGTTTGCAGCAGGGTCAACAGCTTGTTGGTGCGCAGTCCGTTGCCCGGGCAGGAGGCCAGTGCCCGGCACAGATAGGCCAGGGTTTCGGGGTCAGGCTCGGCGCACTCCTGCTCCTTGCCGATGCGCTCCAGCAATGCGCCTTGCAGGGCAGGGGGCAGGGGGGCGTTCTCCAGGCTCTGGCACAGGGCGTAAAGAGGGGCCTGCGGCAGCATGGGCAAGGCCTTGCAGACCAGTGCCAGGTTGCGTTCAACCTGCAGCCGCTCCGCGAGATCTGCAAACCCTTGCAGTCCCAGTGCCTGCCACCCCTCTTCCCCCGGCGCCGCCAGATAGTGGCAGAGGGCCTCGTAGTAAGCGGAAGGGGCTTGTTCCAGCTGGCGGGCCAGCTTGGCGTGCACACTGGCCATCTTGGCCTCGGCCGGACGGAAGGTGTAGGGGTTGTCCGCCAGACGCTGGGCCTTCTCTTCGTCCAGTTCACCGGTGAGCTTGTAGCCCAGAGTCTCTACCACCTGATCCATGAAATGCTTGGGGCCGCTGGAGATGAGCAGGCCGCGTTCATCGAGGGCGAACTTGAGGAACCAGAGGTAGTGCCTGGATTCGGTTGGCTGGAAGAAGTGCACGCCGAGCCAGGCGTGCTGCTGTAACGGCCAGGGGTAGGGCTCCTGCTGCTGCTCGATGCGCACGAAGAGGTCGCTGGGGAGCGGGCGCACCTGGCGGCCCAGATCGAACAGCTGGAACTGGGTATCGGCCTGGGTCAGAAACTCGGTCAGGGTGTTGATGGAAGACATGAAGAGATCCCGCTTGAAGATAATGCGGGCGATTATAAGGGGGCTGCACCAGATAGCCAGAGGCGGTGATGCAGGGTATGAAGGTGACGGTAACATGGCAGCCATTGCGGGGTCGGTGTATAGTAGCGCCCCTTTTTGATGGCCGTATTGAGTGGGGCCCCGTCGCAGACCGGGCCCGCGATGAGGAAGTGAGCGAGATGAATCAATATCTGCTGGTTGCCGGTCTGCTGGGAGAGCTGACTGCCGAGTTGCAACGTCTGGAACGCTGGCAAGCCGACCATCCGGGGAGCGAGGCGCTGGCAAGCGAGCTGCCGTTTTGTGTCGATACCCTGAGTTTCGATCAATGGCTGCAGTTCGTGCTGATCCCGCGTATGGAGCAACTGGTGCTGCTGCAGGCTCCGCTGCCGACCAGCGTCTCCCTCTATCCCATGGCAAGTGAGGTCTATAAAGAGGAGCTGGCGGAGGTCGAGGCCCTGCTTCGTCTGATCGCCCGTTTCGATCTGCTGCTCTCCGGCAAAGTGGTCGAACAATGATGGACGAGCAGACCCGGACAGCGGATGCCTTGCAGCCAACTCTGCTCTATCAGGATGACTGGCTGGTGGCGGTGAACAAACCGTCCGGTCTCCTGGTGCACCGCAGTTGGCTCGACAAGGCCGAAACCCGTTTCGCCATGCAGATGACCCGGGATCTGATCGGGGGTCGTCATGTCTACCCCGTGCACCGACTGGACAGGCCCACTTCGGGTGTGCTGCTGTTTGCTCTCGATCCTGCCGTGGCCCGTACCCTGACCGAGGCCTTTGCTGCCCGTCAGATCCACAAGGAGTACCTGGCACTGGTGCGGGGATGGGCCCCCGAAGAGGGGCTCATCGACTATCCGCTCAAGGAGCAGCTGGACAAGATTGCCGATGCCTTCAGCGACCCGGATCGCCCCGCCCAGGAGGCGGTGACCGCGTTTCGTCGTCTGCATCAGGTCGAGTTGCCCTTCGCCGTCTCCAAGAAGCATCCCACCAGTCGCTACAGCCTGGTCCGCCTCTTTCCCAAGACGGGGCGCAAGCACCAGCTGCGCCGCCATCTGGATCACCTGTTCCACCCCATCGTCGGTGATACCACCCACGGGGATGGCCGACACAACCGCTTCTTTCGCGAGCACTACGGGTGCGACCGCCTGCTGCTGATCGCGCACCGTCTGAGCTTCGAGCATCCGGTGCTCAAGGTGCCGATGCGGATCCAGGCGCCCCTGGGCCCCGAGGTGCTGGGTCTGTTCGCCCGTCTGGGCTGGCCTGCCAGCGAGCAAGACTACGGCGCCTGAGCCTCTTTCCATCTGTTGCCTCTGACCGGGCTGTGGCATGCTGTAGCCCAGGTACGTCAGAGGAATGACTTATGGCTCAACGAGATATCGCCTGCGCAATCGCGTGCCCCCCGCCTGTTCAGGGGGGCTCTTCCTACCCATCCCGGTCTTGCCGGGCCCAATGTCTGTCCCTGAGGAGTCGCTGATGGCCGAGATCGACATCCTGGTCGGCACCGTCTACGGCTCTGCCATGCTGGTGGCCGAGACCCTCTGTGACCACCTGCAAGCCGATGGCCATGTCTGCCAGATCTTCGATGACGCGGCGCTGACCGACATCGATGCCTCCCGCGTTCTGCTCATCGTGACCGCCACCACGGGGCAGGGGGATATACCGCCCAATTTGCAGTCCTTTGCCAGTGCTCTGGCCGATCGTGCTCCTTATATGAAGGGATGGCGCTATGCCCTCATCGCCATGGGAGACAGCAGCTATGAACACTTCTGCGGAGCGGGGCGATCGCTGGATGCCCTGTTGCAGGAGCTGGCTGCCGAGCCACTGGTTGTGCACCTGGAAATCGATGCGACGGTAGAAGATGAGCCTGAAGTGGCGGCGCTGGCCTGGTTGAAAACCTGGGAAAATAGACTGTAGCCAGACCCTTCTCCCCGAGAATAAATTCACCTCCGTGAGTGTGCTGTCGGGGGGGGGTTATTTTTGGGGCGTCACGCCTCAGCCCCCAAATATATCCTCTCTTTCGTCCGGTTATTTTTCTGTATCTATTCACCAGGACGGGGTTGACGGCATCAGTTCTGCCGGGATGGGATAATCTGTCTTCTCGATGCACGCCCTGACCACGGCCCTCAACCACTCCTGTGGGCAGCGG